>NZ_QSDP01000022.1:0-65576 GCF_003463685.1 Parabacteroides sp. AM58-2XD | reverse complement strand
GGGACTAAAGTCCAATGAGATAGATCCTTTACTAATCCGTCAGCTGAAGCAGACGGCAAATAAACCTGTTACAAGGCTTGTTTTATTGACTGGCTTTAACACACCCCCTCCCCCCTCTCAAGAGGGGAGACAGTTACAACCAGTCGCCATAGCAACACAATTAATAGTTCAAATCTTTCTAAATACGAAACCCCGGGGGATTCGTATTCCCGGGGTTTGTTTTGTCTGCCTTCGCTTTTCACAAAGATAGGACAGAAGAATTTTATTCCATGCAACCCGCCGGACAATTTATCCCCGGCCGCTACCAAAATGTTCCATGAAATTGTTTTTAACTACCCGTTGAAAGCATAAATGAAGATTTGCTTGTATCTTTGCAGCCGGTAAAACATTAAAATAATCCATATGTCAATCTCACGCTTTAATGCAGTGGAGAAAGCTTCCAACCGTAAGGCCGTAGAAGCCGTCACTCCCAAACAGAAAGTATCCGAGTACTATGGCGAGAACGTATTTAACCGCAAGGCTATGCAAAAGTATCTCTCCAAGGAAACGTACAAAGCCCTGACCCACGCCATTGATAACGGAACACCTATCGACCGCGAAATAGCCAACCATGTGGCAGCCGGTATGCGTATGTGGGCACTGGAAAAAGGAGTTACCCATTATACACACTGGTTCCAGCCCCTGACCGACGGGACAGCCGAAAAACACGACGCTTTTGTCGAACACGACGGTAACGGCGGTATGATTGAAGAATTTAGCGGCAAACTGCTCGCACAGCAGGAACCGGATGCGTCCAGCTTCCCCAACGGCGGGCTGCGCAACACGTTCGAAGCCCGCGGTTATTCTGCCTGGGACCCCTCCTCCCCCGCATTTATTGTAGACGACACCCTCTGTATCCCGACAGTCTTCATCGCCTATACCGGCGAGGCTCTCGACTACAAAACACCGCTGATACGTTCTGTCGAAGCACTGAACAAAGCGGCGAAAGCGGTTTGCAACTATTTCAATGAAGATGTTCACAAAGTAATCACATACCTGGGCTGGGAACAGGAATATTTCCTGGTGGACGAGGAGCTTTACTCCGCCCGTCCGGACCTCTCACTGACGGAACGCACGTTGCTGGGGCACGAAAGTGCCAAGAACCAGCAGCTCGACGACCATTATTTCGGCGCCATCCCTTCACGCGTACAGGAGTTCATGAAAGACCTGGAAGTGGAATGTTACAAGCTGGGCATCCCGGTGAAAACCCGTCATAACGAGGTGGCCCCGAACCAGTTCGAGCTGGCGCCCATCTACGAAGAATGTAACCTGGCCAACGACCATAACCAGTTGTTGATGTCGGTCATGAAACGTGTTTCACGCCGCCACAACTTCCGCGTGCTGCTTCACGAAAAACCGTTCATGGGTGTGAACGGCTCGGGTAAACATTGCAACTGGTCGATGGGAACCGATACAGGCATCAACCTGTTCTCGCCGGGCAAGGACCGCGAAGACAACCTGCGTTTCATCACATTCGTGGTCAATACGCTGATGGCCGTTTATAAATTCAACGGACTGCTGAAAGCCAGTATCGCTTCGGCAACCAACGCCCACCGCTTGGGGGCCAACGAAGCGCCTCCCGCCATTATCTCGTCCTTCCTGGGTACACAAATCAGCGAGGTACTGGATAAATTCGAAAACAGTTCGATTGAAGATGCCATCGAGGTGGACGACAAGAAACGCCTGAGCCTCGGCTTCGGGCAGATTCCCGAACTGCTGCTGGACAATACGGACCGCAACCGCACGTCGCCGTTCGCTTTCACCGGCAACCGTTTCGAGTTCCGTGCTCCGGGTTCGTCCGTCAACTGCGGTTCGGCCATGCTGGCTGTCAATTCTGCCGTAGCCTATCAGTTACAACAGTTCAAGAAGGACGTGGAAGCGCTCCAGGCAGCAGGCAAGAGCAAGGAAGTGGCTATCTTCGAAACATTGAAGGCTTATATCAAAGAATCCAAACCCATCCGTTTCGACGGCAACGGTTACTGCGACGAATGGAAGGCGGAAGCTGCCCGCCGCGGCCTGGATTGCGAAAACAGCGTTCCATTGCAATACGACGCTTACCTGAAGCCGGAAGTAATCCGCATGTTCAGGGAAACAGGCGTACTGAGCGAAAAGGAGCTGGAAGCCCGCAACGAAGTGAAATGGGAAATCTATATCAAGAAAGTACAAATCGAAGCCCGCGTCCTGGGAGATTTGTCCATGAACCATATCATCCCGGTCGTATTGCATTACCAGTCTTTGCTGTTGAGCAATATCACCAAGCTGAAAGAGACGTTCAGTCCGGAAGAATATGAGGAACTGTCTGCCGAACCGCGCCGCCTGGTACGCAAAATATCCAAGCACGTAAATGCCGTAACACGCATGACGGACGAGATGATCGAAGCCCGCAAGAAGGCAAACGTCATCACCGACTACCGCAGCAAGGCGATCGCTTATCATGACACGGTCGTTCCGTTCCTGGATGATATACGCGAACATATCGACGAACTGGAATTGATGGTGGACAACCAGATGTGGCCGTTGCCGAAATACCGCGAACTACTGTTCATCCGGTAAAAGTAACAGAATCCAAAATAACAGGAGGTGCATCAAAAGTTTATTTTGATACACCTCCCCTTTTTTACATTGACCTGTTAAAATCAATAAGTGCTTGACAAAATGCCTCGATATTCTCAGCCGGAATATGGGGCGGGACATCACAACCTGTCGACAAAACGAAATTCTTCCATGCTTTGGTCTGCTGTAACAGATTCATAGTCGCGGTATATACTTCTTCTGACGAGGACTGTTTAAAAAGACCGACCGGGTCCAGATTCCCCATCACCAGACGGTCTTCCGGACAGTTGGCAAGGGCATCCTGCATATCGATCTTATTGCCGAAATGAAGTGCAGCCGCTCCCGACTGAACCATAGCCTCCGTACAATGGCCTGCATTTCCGCAGTTATGCAGGATTACGATAAAATGTTCGTCCTGCACGGCCTCCACCACCTGGCGGACATAGGTCGTCGAATAAAGCAGCGAATCCTCATTTGAAATCAGCCCGGCAGCCGGTTCCGCCATTATCACGCCATGAACGCCTGTCTCCTTAATCGCACGGCAGTAATCGATCAGGAAACGGGTACATTTCTCCAACAGGACAGTGATGTTCTCCGGCTCCACATAAAGGGCAATCATCAGTTCGGACAAACCGAACAAACGTCCTGCCAGTGAAAACGGACCGATACAGCCGGCAAAGACAGGCTTGTCCTTCACACGTTCCGCTGTCAGACGGTTCGCTTTCAGATACTCAGGGACACGTGCTGTATCCAGAGACGGTATCTGTAAATTATCAATCGACTCCTTATCGGATACCAGCGGTTCCGTTACGCTGGGCACTTCGTCTTCGGGGAAGACCACCTTCGCTCCGAAAGCCTCCGCCTCTACCGTCAGGTCCATAATCACGGTCGGGGCGGCCGAAGGATACTGCTCGTTCAACCGGCAGATAGCGTCTGCATGCACCATACCACTGGTGACTGCGTCTCTCACTGTTTTCCCACAGAGTTCAATGCCCGGATGGGTCATGATAGGGATAGCCCTACGTTCTTTTTGCCTGATTGTCTCTTGCAACCATTCTTGTATTTCCATTATTTCTTCTTTCTTTTTCGTTTATAACAGGTTTCCAGTTCACAATACTGGCAACCGTATTTTTTCTCATCTACCTCCGGACCGATACCGATTATTCCGCTGATCGACTTGATGGGAGTCATCAGCAGACATCAGACAGGCTGATGCCGCAGGGGGCTCCTCCCATGAGCCGGAACAACGTTTTCTGTCCGGTGAGGTGCCAACCGCAATAGCCGGGGCTCAGGCGGTTCGTATGCCGTTCGCCTCCCAGTTCTTTTTCAAGCAGGCGTTCCATCTGGTCGCCGGCTTTCTCGGCAATGCAGGTCCCGATAATATCGGCAATGAAGCATTTCAGGATATCTCCCTCCGCTTTCAGGCTGTCCTGGTATTCCTGAAAAGCCATCCCGGCCGTGGCGGCAAACAGGGCGAACCGTTCGGAGCCTTTCAGCAGGGAAGCGATAGTTCCCCCTACGGGAAAGGGTTCTCCGCCATCCAGAGTAACATATCCGTCATCCACCGTACCGTCGAACAGGCCGAAAGTACAACGGGGAACAGTCCGGGAAGAAGCCTCTTTCAGCATGGAAAGGGCCAGTGCCTCCACAGGTTCTTCCGGGGCCGTGTTGCCGTATCCCATCTCGGCAAACAGGTCGTTTGCCGTCAGGGATAACGTGCTAAAATCCAAATTACAATCAAACATACAATTAAGCGGATAACAATGATTTTGCCAGCGTCACGGCGGCATTCGCATTATCGCTGTAGCCGTCGGCTCCAATCTGACGGGCAAACGATTCGGATACAGGGGCACCGCCAATCATGACCTTCACCTCCTGGCGGATACCGCTCTTTTCCAGAGTGTCGATCACTTCCTGCATATAATTCATCGTAGTGGTCAGCAAGGCGGAAAGACAAAGAATCTGCGCCTGGTTTTCCTTGATCGCCGTGATAAATTTCTCTGAAGAGATATCCGTTCCCAGATTTATCACTTCAAAGCCGCAACCTTCCAACATGGAAGCGACCAGGTTCTTTCCGATGTCGTGCAAATCGCCTTTCACCGTACCGATTACCACCTTGCCCAACCGATGCGAAGCAGCTCCTTTCATCAGCGGCTTCAACAGGTCGAGCGCCCCTTTCATGGCACGGGCCGCCATCAACAGTTCAGGGACAAAGGCTTTTCCTTCCTCAAAACGTTTTCCGATATCCTCCATGGCCCGCGACATATACTCATTGATAATCAGTTGCGGGTCTACATTCTCTGCTATCGCCTCGGTTGTCACTGCCTTGGCGACATCGAGTTTTCCTTTCAAAATAGCTTCATACAAACTCTCTAAATCTGCCATAACTTTATTTCTTTTAAATTATTGATTCCGTAATTCACGCAGGGTTTCAATCATTGCCACCACATTCCCGACGGGCGCATTGGCCTGGATATTATGAACGGCATTGAAAATGAATCCTCCATCTTTTCCCAGTATCTCGCATTCCTGCAAAACATGGCTGCGCACTTCTTCGGGTGTTGCATTCGGCAGGATACGCTGGGTATCGATACCGCCGCCCCAGAAAGTGACCTGGCTACCGTATTCCTTTTTCAGGACCACAGGGTCCATATCCTTCGCATTAATCTGCACCGGGTTGATGATATCGAAACCCGCCTCCACCAGACCGGGAAGAATCGGCAGGATAGCCCCGCAGGTATGCTTGAACACTTTCCAGGTAGTATGCTCATGGATCCAGTCGTTCATCCGTTTGTAATGAGGAAGCCACAGTTCCCTGAAGGTATCCAATGAACAGAACTGGGAATCCTGGGTACCGAAATCGGTCCCGCAGGTGAAGACCACGTCTACCTTCTCTCCGACAGTATCCCACAACCGTTGGTAGTTTGCGATAGCTATATCGGTCTGTTTCTCAAAGACCGTCTGCACATAGTCGCGGCGCATGGCGGTCGACATATACCACTCGGCCACGTTGCGGATACCTTTCGGGTTCTTCAATCCCATGCCGGGCACGAAAGCGATATCGCCCAAAGCCGTCCCGCCGAAGCTCGCAACAACGGCCTTTCCGGTTGCTGCGGCCTGCTCCACAGTCTTTTTATAGTATTGCAAATCTTCGTCGGAAACAGGGCCGAACTCTTCCAGGTTATCCTCCGGAGTAATGGCCTCGTCGTCCACATATTCCTGCCTTTCCGTCGCGTTGATGAAATAACAGCCCGAAGGCATGATGGCACTAGGCGGATAGGAACGGTCACCACCGGCATAAATGTACACGTCGCCTTCCTTATCCGTCGTCAGGTCGATTCCGGAGGCAATCATTACTTTTTGCCCCCAGGGAGTAACCTGCTCGTGTAATTGGGTTTCGTCGATATCGAACATATCCTTGCGTCCGAAGACGGGGACACAGTCAATACCCATTATTTCCTGCAAATCCTCCTCTATCTCACCCAGCATCTGAAAGGGTTCGATGACACGGACGGGGTGAGGGTCCAGTCCGTAATGTTGTCTCAGCGCCTCCACGACCTTGCAATGGATACCGGTAACGGAAGTGGCTCCGAAGTCCACCGGTATCCGGTCGGGGGTGCTATGGTTCAATGCGTTTTGAACACGTTGTTTTGATGTCATATTCATGTGTATTTAAGATTACCATACTTTGATTCTGATCGCTCCGTCCTTGATCGATTCAAGAGGGCCCGGCTTGGGTTGATTGCCACGGGCATTACCCAGATAGTCGGTGGCAATATCGATCGGGCTGCCGTCCGGTTGTTCGTAAGCCTGCCGGGGTAGTTTCGCTTTCCCGAGTCTTCCGGTCGTTACGCGGGAAGTCTGCAAGCCGTCCAGACCTTGTACCGAAAGAGAAAGGTAGACGCCATCGGCGGTTTCTTCAACTTTCACATCCGGTTTAAAGTCAGGGAGAACGACTTTATTCTTTTCTCCTTCGAAAGGCAAAGCACCGTTGTAGTAGACATTTCCATCCACCATCATCGGATAGACGGTCTTATTATAATCTGCCAGGCCGTATTTCCGTTTGCTGTCTTTCTCGTTTTCGGGAAGGACCGTGGCAAAGAGGTTGTTGATATAACGGTCGTCCCCTCCCGGGATGATGGATAAGCCGGCAACCTCTGTCGAATGAGGAAGGAAATAAGGGGTATACCGTCCGTGTTCCACATAGCGGTAAATGTCTCCGGCAATCAGGTTATGCACATAGGCGCCTCCCTGGGATTGTTCCAGGATGCTCCGGCGGGACGCAAAGATATTATTGTCCACCAGGAACGGGCCGTGGTTTACTTCCAGGAACAGGTCCTCCATGTCATTATCATAGAACAAGTTGCCCGATACGCGGGTTCCCTGCGTCATCCAGTCCAGCCAAAGGGCACGGCCAGCGTTATGGATACGGTTATGGATAATCCGTGTATCCACAGCGGCATGGAATTTGATACCTCCGATCTCCGCGCCGGTAAACTGACGTTTCACCCAGATATCGTGGATATGGTTGTTTTCGATCAGACTGAAAGCGGCTCCCATACTTCCGCAGATACCGGTCTGCTCGCAATGGGATATTTCATTATTGCGAACGATATGCGAACCGATATTCTCCTTGTTCCATCCGTTCCGGATTGTATTGAAAGTGACTTCGATATAATGCAGGGAACCGTCGAGGCTTGTATCGTTCAGCCAGACGTTATGTCCGGTCTTACGTTCTTTTCCCAGAGTGATACCCGAACATTTGGAGTTGCTGATGATATTGTTTTCGATAATCCATCCTTTATTCCAATGGGCCGCTATCATACCGATCTGTTCGGCAGTCGGCGCTCCCCACTGGGTTGCAGCCTGGCTGATATGAAAGCCTTGGATAGTCAAGTAGTCGACCCCTTGTTTCTCCGGATAAAAGCAGGTGGGGCGGGTACTTATTTCTACCAGTTCTTTATTCGGGTCGTATGTATGGAAATTGGCCCAGATGGTGGTATTGACACCATCGTTTTCACAATACCAGGTGTAGGTGGAACCTTCCTTGTCCTTACTTTTTTCATTAGGGACAGGGGTCAGTACCTTATCCAGTGTTTCCTTTTCATACAGGGATTTGTTATTCAGGAATACCTCTCCGGTATGATGTTCACGCCCCATACCTTCAAACCAGTCACCGTAGATCAGGTCGATATAAGGATTATAATCCCCGAAGAAAGTATTCGGTATCGTTACCTTCCAGACGCCGTTTTTCTCCTTTGTCCAGTTAGTGATCCTTTCCGAGCCTTTTATCTCGACCTTTTCACCGGGGGCCGCCCGGTAGACAATTCGTTTATCATCGCTCTCACCTCCGCGGGGTGGATTTACCCATTCCCGGTACGTTCCCGCATGTACGGTAATTATATCACCCGGAAAAGCATATTCCGCTGCTTTCCCGATAGTCCGGAAAGGGGCTTTTTCGGTTCCTTCGTTTGCATCGTTCCCCTTGATAGAAACATGGTATTCTTTTGCCTGCATCGCCACACAACAGGCTAGGAATAAAGTAATAAACAACTGTTTTCTCTTCATGATATTTTGATTGTTATTGTAGCTTCCTTGTTAGAACGATGCAAATATAGAAACCCCTTACCCGACATAAAATAGCAAAAAAATGCCTATTTTGTGGATTATTATTGTCTATGCCTGTAAAAAAGAAGCCTATCCAAAATAACAGGCTCCTTTTTTTGATTTCTATCTTTGTGTATGACCAAGCTCTTATTCTCCGATAAGAGAAACTTGTCCTGATGCAGTTTCCGATCCGATATTTTTTATCTGTAGCTGTAACTCTACTCCATTGTTACCTCGAATATCATCCGGTAAAGTTACCGTATAAACAGTTCCCAATTTATCGCCATACAGGATTTTTTCTGAAGCATCGTCAACCAACACCTTTCCGTCAGCAACCAGTTTCAAACGGGAACAAACGACCGAACTTTTCCCAGCTTTCTTTTCTATCCGAACAGCCGATAGTTTATCCAGCCTGTCTGCCGGAACCTGAAATGATATGATTTCTGCTTTTTCAGAACCGATCGTCCATGACCCCAACTGACCTTTTTTACCATCGGGGATTAAAACCGGAGTTATAAATGCTGCATAATCTACCAGCGAACGGGCAGTATTTACGATATCAGCAGGAGGTGTTTGCGGAGAACACCCTTCCGACTCTACCCAATTCTTCTCCCATTCGGCAAAGTTAAAACGAATACCCGTTTTTCTACTTGCAAAATAATGTTTCCAACGCGGCAAATAATAGTCTCGGATCAAACCGGACCAAACACGGGCAGAATAATCATCCACCGGAGGTCCCCAAATCGTGACTATACGTTTCGCATTCCTTTCATATTGCTTATATTGCTCAGAAGTCGTCGCCTGTTTATGGGCAAAATCAATCCAACGCTCCAAACGTAAGATTGGATGAGCGGATAGCAATGCATCCATCCCCAACATGATATGTTCAAAGTCTTTTTCAAACTTAGCTGCCCGTACCGTATCCCCAATCTCATATTGCCAATCGATCGCCTTGATTAAAAGTTCAGCCTTCCCCCCTAAATAAAGGGTAGTCAGTTCTGCCAAGTCTGCCAAATAAAGAGAGTTACCTTTCTGCTGGCCACTTACTTCCATAAACGATTCTATTGCTTTGAAAAAAGAAGGGGTTATATTGATAGACCCACTGCGTACTGTCCCCGGACGAAATTGCCAGTTATAACGCGGATGGTCAGTAAATGTTCCATAGACAGACTCTAACAACAAATCCCAACATTCACGAATAGCAGCCGGATAACCTCCATAACGATTGTAAGAATACTCTTTCAACCACTCATGGATATTAATCTCTTTATCCGACCAACCGGCATCAGACAATAATTCATAAATAACTTCATTGTTTTCTATCCCTTCCGGAGCCATCCCGTGCGCAACCAAACGCCCCTTGTTAGGCGAAGCCAATGCCTCCAGATGGCCGTTGGCGTAAAAATCAAGAATACCTGTCATACCGGTTTTTCCGCCCATATTCGGAATGACACTGTACACCCACGATTTATTATAATAGCCTTTATAAAACTCCCAATTGACTTCCGATTTCCAAAAATGCTTGTTATAATCTACCGCCAAATCCAATAAAAGCATTTTATCGTCTGGCACTTTAGATACCAATGCACCCAGCGTTTCATAATCCCAAATATGCCGCTGGTAACCAAACATCCAACCTTGCATCACCCAAGTCGCTTTCGGGTTTCCCTTCCGGATAGACTGGTACACCTTGTCGCCATAAGAGGCCAAAAGTTCATATCGTTCTTTTGAACCCTTAGCAGGGAAAGGGATATCCATTTCGTTAAAGCTGTCAACCAAGTAATACTCACTCTTTCCAAACTCTTTTTCCCACTCTTTGATGAAAGTAGTTCCTATCTTCGTGAAGAGTTCTTCCTGCGGAGAAATCATCCAATTACAGAACGCGCCGCCCCAATGGGTCTGGATAATATGCAAATCAGGATAAATACGTTTGAACGCCTCCGGGATAAATCCGGGGAATCCTGGACAGATGGGCTTCATGCCCAAATTCTTCATCCGCTTCAATATTTTATGTTGCAGTTCAACCTGTTGCTTGTGCCAATCCTGATTCAACGGTCCGTCTATCCCACTCACATTCCCCATACGCATCCAAGGCAAATGAGCCGGCCCTACAAAATAGTTGTTAATCTCTTCATCGGTCAGCCCCATCTTTTTCCATACACGGGCCATGATTGCCTCATACCCCACCAGTGCCAACGGCATGTCAATACCATGCAATGCCATCCAATCTATTTCTTTTTCCCAACGTTCCCAATCCCAGTAAGGCATGGAATAACCATACGTACAGACATTGAACAGATAATGATGTTCAAAAGGAGAGACAACCCTTTTTTCCATCCCGTCTACCAATTGTTGAGGGAAACGGATATTGCTTCCCGACCAGCTATAAAGCCCCGCACGATTACTCTTCACAAAATCATAAAAGCCACGGCACAAGGCCACAGGGCTACTTCCCTCAATCTTCAACACCCCATCATCTACCCGGTACTGAAAATAGTTTTTCCCTTTTGGTTGTCCTTTATCCGGTTTCAATACAAAAGATACAGGTAAATCAGATTGTCCCGTAACACGCTCAACCACTTTGCGTGTCCCTACCAATGCACTCTTTTGCCCCAATATGGTTTGCAAGGAAAAAGATAGCAAACAAAAACTGAATAATAAGATCCGTTTCATTTTATACTTTTACTAAGTTATACTTTAAAATATATCCTATGCCTATAACAATAATACAAAATTAAGAAAACTATCAATACATGGCTAAATTCATATAGAACACCATAATATTCCCCTAAATAACTATAAATCCATGTAACCAATAATTCCTTAAAGAAGAAGTATCTAACGTATTATAAAGCATATATGCCAAGATAGAATTCATGCCATAAATCTTTAGCCATTTCAAATATTTGCCATTTTTACATACATCTACCCAATAATAAAAAACAAACATCAACAAAATAGAAATACCAGATGACAAAAACATCATCGAACTCGTCCACAATCGTTTTATAACAGGTTCGACAAAAGAAAGTCCTCCTGCAATAAGCAGACTAGCCCCACCTGCTATTCCCATAATTCTCAGTTTTTGCTTAGCTGGAATATCTGATTTCAGCAAACAACCTATCAGTGTACTACTCAACACCGTAGCCGTAAAGTTCAGCGTACTATATATCCAACTAATATGATACCAATCAGCAAAGACAATCTGTCCTGTTTCAGACACCGATGCTCCATATAAGAAACGTCCTAAAATAGTTCTATCAATCTGCTCCGCTATATTTTCTCCGGGAAGGTAACCACCCGTTAATAACATACCTATAGTATAAATAATCGGCAATAATAAAAAGACAACAAACAAGATACGCATTGAGAGTAAAAGATATAATATAGCAGAAAAAAGATATCCCATCGCAATCGCCTGTAAAGTATCAGTATACAGATATAAAGTATTCACATTCAAATCAAGCAAATTACCTTGTACAATTGCGCCAAAAATCCAAAGCAGAATGACTCTTTTCGACACTCTTCTAACCACTTGCCCTATTTTACCTTCACCTCTTTTATACTTCGACAAAGCATAAGGGATGGAAGTTCCCGCCATAAATAGGAATAAAGGCATAATCTGATCCCATAAATGAAAGCCCTCCCATTCAACATGAGTAAAAAGAGACTGGAAAATTGTACCAACCCAGCTATCTTTCCCCATGACTTGCGCCAAACGCATAAATACAGGTTGAAAGGCTACCAAAATAAAAAGATCAAGCCCTCTTAACATGTCAAGAGACTCCAATCTTTGCGATGTATTAAAAAAAAAGCATAGATTCTATCCTCTAATTCTACTTCTTCAACCACCTTCCTATACTATTATTGGAGGTTTTAACTATGAACTTATAAAATTTAGAAGAAGGGATACGATTCAAATCAACTATATATTGATTACTCTTTGCAGGAACTTCAGCCAGTTTTATCCAATCATCCTCTCCACCTTCTCTAAAGTTATTAGTCGTTGCAACATAGATTTCCGCTTTTTCCTTTGAAGAATAAGAGTTCCATTCTAATGTAACATTGTTATCATAAGGAACCGTTCTCAAATTATCAATATCTATTTTACCTACAAAGGGTACACCATCCTGTTCAAAAGAGATCTTTTCTGGTAACTCAAATCCCATAAATTCACAAATAGACGGATTAATATCTGTAAGAGCTAAACCTGAGGTATGGAAATGAGAATTCACTTCTTTTATATTAGTAGAAATCCAGCAACTACGCTCTCTTTGTGCCTGACCGCCATGGTGATGTCCACTTTCATCTCGCCCGTGATCTGTAGTAATTACAACCATCCATTCCTCATCAAAATTTTTCTCCCTATAACGAACGGCATCCCAAATCGGCTTGATTAACCCATCCGTCTTATTGACATATTTATCCATAAAAGTACCATCACCGAAGAGATGGAATCCTGAATCTGTATACCAAAGATATACCCAACTTAAATCCGGAGCTTCCGATCTGACACAATTAGCAGCTTCCATAGCTACAACAGAATCTATATCAAATATTTGAAGATGATGGGGTTTAGGAGCAAAACGAGTACTATCCAAATCATAACCATCATATACATAATCTATCTTAAGATTATTTGTTTCCGTTTTTCCGGCTCCAATAAGGACTCTCCGATTATCTACCCAACTTGAAAACAAAGCCGTTTTATAGTCTTTTTTCTGTTCTTTTGCAATCCTGAAAATAGACCAATAATTGTAATTGGGTTTCAGGTTGGAATTGCCAGTAACGTTATGTTTATTCAACCATGTTCCGGTAAGGATATTCATATAACCAATAGCAGAAATAGTTGGCGTTTGCGAATAAGCCCCAACCTCTCCTCCTGTAAATGCTCTGGCATAATTACCTTTAGAGGCTATATCAAAAATAGTTTTAGGATGTACTCGTTCGATATAGTCTGCCGGAATGCCGTCAACCACCACAAAAATCGTTTTTCTCGTTTTTGCTTCAGACGTTACAAACAACGAGATCAAAATCAATCTGATTATTATTTTCTTCATTATTGTATTTTTTATCTATACTTCCGTAATAATATATAAAAGAGTAGTCAATGTCAATTTAGAAAACAAGGCTTTACAATTTCAAGATTACATCTTTCATGGTACAAACAATTATTTTAATTTAATCTTTGCAAAGATAGGTCAACTAGGCAACCCTTAGGTTTAGAAAAGTACTATAGCATTATTTTGAATTTTTTATCTATACGGGAAGAAGAAGAGAGATCTATAACTTTTCTTTAAGATTTTGGAACTTTACCAAACAGGGCTATAGTGTTTCCTTCAGTCAGTACTATAGCCCTGTTGTTTCTTATTTTGGGGGAACAATCAATTGAATACTATAGTAAAAATTTTTTGAACAGTTTCTACGCAATCACCGGAAAATCCTACACTATATGAATTCGTCTTCTTCGTCCACGCCTCATCCAAAGCATAGTAATCGACTTTCTCATTTACACCCTTTTCAAAGAATGTTTTCCAACGCACATAATATACATCCTTCAACAGGCCGCTCCATTCACGATGAGCGTAGTCACGCAAACCGCCTTGTTCGGCTGCCGTACGATTGCCCCAAGTGGTTATTTGTACACGGGCGTTCCATTCATACAAGTCTTTTTCCGCTTGCGTATATCCTTTATTACGAGCCTGGGCAATCCAAGTACCCACCTTAAATTCCGGACGTGTACTCAACAATTCATCTTGCAACAAGATCATATCCAAAAAACGCTGAGTAAGGAGGTGATAAACACCGTTTTCTCCTGCATAAAAGGTCGTTTTCATACTCTTCAAAAGCAAACGCCCTTTCTCGGCAATAGCCTGGCGAACGATATCCACCAAATCATATTCAAAATTATTATTCCCTTTGAATCGGTCTGCCACAGACACCATTAACCTTGCAGCCTTGATCACATCGTCCGGATTGTAATAATCCTTCATTTCAGACCAGGAAGATGCTTGATAAGCATTCAACGACGGACGTGCACAAAAGACCGATTCATGCGTCCCCTGCTGGGTAGAAGCCGCCGGTGCATTATAAATCGAATTCGAGAGGATAATCCATGCCTCTTCCACCTCCTTGCAACTTTTGCCATAACGCGCAACAGTATATTGCTTCAACCACTCATCTTTGTCGAAAAGGCTAGCACGCCAAGGCAACTCGGTAAGCAATTCAAACATGACAGGGTTGTTTTCTGTTCCTTCCGGAGTCATCCCCACCCCTTTCAACGTATTCCCGAACGCACTTTCCTTTGCTTCAAAGAAGCTATTGATCACATGTTGCATTTTACCGTGCAACCCGACATTTCCTCCATAATTCAATAACATGCAATACAACCAATCATGCCCGTCGAAGCCGTTTTTGCGATACCATGTCGATTTGGGATCTCCCCATTGCGGGCGGCTTTCCGAGAAGAGATCCAATACGATCAATTCCCCTTTCTTCAAATCTTTTATCAATTCCGACCGCGGATTCACTTGCCATGCCATAATCACCCATTTGGCATTTGGATTGTTCTTTTTCATTTGATCCATAATAGCTTGTCCGGCCATTGAGAGATCTACCCCTGCCGGGTTTCCACCTTCGTGGAACGGATCCATGCTGTAATAATTCGCCTTACCATACAATTTGTCCATTTCCTCATAATAGATGGAAGCTATTTCACCAAACCGAGGATCGGTCGGCAACAAAAAAGCCGGTCGATTATAAGAGCACCAGTAACCGGGATCTTTCACATTCAATCCCAACTTCTCTTTCGCATTATGCGGAACCATCCCTGAATAACCGGGCAATACCGGTTCTATTCCAAACTCACGCATCCGTTTCAAGATCTTTTTCTGCAGATCGGCTTGTTGTGTGTACCAGCTATCCGGGTTCGGTCCGCCCCAACCTTCCAGGTTATTCATCAACCACCAAGCTTGGAATCCCGGACCTGCTATATACTCGTTGATCTCTTCTTTCGTATATCCCAATCTTTTCAACACGTTGAACCATACCACATCGGTACCCGTTATCGCCAACGGCAAGTTGATACCATGCAACGCCATCCAGTCGATTTCCTTCTCCCAACGTTCCCAATCCCAGAAAGCCATCGTATAGGAATAGGTACAATAATTGAAATCATACCGATACTGCATCGTCGTTTCCCTACGCTCCTTTTTTAATACAGGTGGTAATGTTGAAGGTAATTTTGCTGTCATGCCATTCCATGACAGATGGATACCGGCATAATATTTCAGATACCAGTTCAAGCCGGTGGCAATATTTACATAGTTGTTTCCACGAACAACCACTTTGTCACCTTTCTGATCCAGCTCAAAATAGTCTGTATCAGCAACTTTTTGTTCAATTACAAACTTGGAAGATGCCCCTTTGTCTATTCGTTCCAAAAGGCCTTTGATAGGAGAAGTCGCAAATACGACTTGTACCAAAAATAGGAAAGAAATAATAAAATAATACTTCATTGTTCATGTTATTTTAAGTCCACATTCAAAATAGCCAAAACTCCCCGATGATCTGAAGGCCATCCTTCAACTTGCAAATCAACTTTATCTCCAACTATATTTACAACAGGAATTTCACCCACTAATTTAGCATCAACAAAAGTACAATATTTAGGCGTATAATAAATAAAATCAATTCTATGATCATCGATACCCTCCTTATAATCCCATGTGGTAGGAGACCATGTAATACCTCTTAAAGTACATTCATCTGCATTTTCTTTTAATCTCTTTTCTATCCAAACGTCTTTCATCTTCAGTGTATCTAATAGTACATTAGACATCAATCCTGACAGTTGATCAGATTCAACCAATCCTAATTTCATTGCTTTAGCAGAATAATCCACATGAGAAGGTTCGTTGAAATCTCCTGCTAGAATAACTATTTCACCTTTTTTACACGCAACTGTTATTTCTTCAATCATTGCATTCCAATAACCTGTATGATTCAAACGAACAGCATCTTCACATGCCTCCTTAGCCGTTTTTCCATTATTAATAGCATAAGGTAAATACGTGTATACAAATTGATGAGAACTAATAACATTAATATGACTCTTTTCCGATATAAGAACCGGTGTTAAAAACATATTCCCATGCGGAGGAATAGGGTATTTTGAAACAATTGCACAATTTCTTGGCAATATCCGAATATACCAATCTTCTCCTGTAGTCCGTTCCAATTCATCTTTAATCCACTCATTATTATGGATATATTCTTGAATGCAAACAATATCGGCTTCAGACTTTAATATAACTTCCACGACTTTCTGGCCACGCGTTCTACCATCGCTTTTACTCCAATTATACTCATTCCATCCGCCATGTTCAACCGAATTAAGTACGTTAAGTGTCAATAACTTGATTTCTTTTGCAGAAATTTCTACTAATTGCGCACATAACAGAAGAAATACAATAAAAACTCTCATTTTAACCACTTATATAAATAAATGCGCCTATAATAACACAGGCGCATTCGTTAATACTTATTTTAATATCCACATAACTTCATTCACTTCATCAATCCCTCCAAATTGAGTTCCCAATGCTTTTTCTACATTTTCCTTTCCGTTTTATTCTGTTTTACCATCCCGGATTTTGCACCAGATTATGATTGACATTAATATAGGTTTGTTTTATAGGATAAAAATAATGCTTGAAATCAAAAATATATGGACGATTCTCTAAACGAGTTTTTTGATAAAAATCTTCTGCCGTAACTCCTTGTGAATTCAATCCCCACATACCTTCTCTATCTTTTGCAAACCAATCAACAGCATCTTTCCAACGCTTCAAATCATAAAGCCAATGAGCTTCGAACATAAATTCTATCATACGTTCACGCTTAATTATCTTAATCAAATCACTTCCTGTTTTATTTCCAAAAGACTCAGCAAGAGTCGGTAACAAAGCTTTCGACCTGATTTTATTAAAACATTCTGTTCCTAACGGATCTAATGAACCTGTATAATTCGCACAAGCCTCTGCATAGTTTAGATACAATTCACCTAAACGCATTAAAGGAAATGGATAAGGTGTTATTGAAAATAAATTAGGAGTAATACTCATATTAGGATGAACCCCTTTAAGTAAAGCATATCCACTATACAAATGGTTCTGATTAATATCTTTACATCCGTTAGTTTCTCCAAATCGGACTTTTAAAGTTTTTATATCCGGACCTATCTGATACCCTCCCCTATCAAATGCTATAGCTGCATAAAATCTTGGTTCACGATTACGATGAAGTTGAATAGTTGAATCACCATCTGCGATTTTAAAACGTCTTTCCCATAATTCAGAATTTTCTTCTAATGGTTTTCCTTTTTTATCATAAAACAATTCAACCGTGGTTAAAGTAGGACACAAAGCACCTACCGGCCATTCATCTTTTCTGAACCCATTGGGTATCACATGCGATTGAAAAGCATCACTATAAGATCCAGCTTGTTCTTTTTTTCCCGTATATTGCCAAATCATTTCAGGATTATCAGCTGTTTCAACCATAGTATACCGCGCAGTAGCAACCGCTTTTTCAAACGGATCCGTGGGTGCATCTGGTTTATTATATTCATATAGTTTATACCCAGCAGCATGCGCCATTTCTATCGCTTTACGAGTTTCATCCATAGCTTTTTTCCATTTTTCTTTGTCATAAGATTGACTGATGAGAACCTCTCCATCTTTATTCTTAAAATCTGCATAATCTTTATTCCCATTAAATTGAGGACTGGCCGCATACAAATACATTCTTGATTTCAAAGATTGGGCTACAACTTTTGTCGGACGACCTAAATCAGACTTTGACCAAGATGTTGGAAGATCAACGATTGCTTCATCAAACATTTTTGCAATACCTTTTACACAATCATCATAGTTACTTCGCTTTCTAAACATATCGCTTTCAGAACCATCTAATGGGATCGTTTTATCAATTAGTACAATCGGTCCATAATTCTGCAAAAGAACATAATGGAAATAGGCAATCAAAAATTTAGCTTCTGCTATAAAACACTTTTTCTTGGTTTCAAATTCAGACTGAGAAATGGCAACCGGTTGCACCGAATGTATATTGTCCAAAAACATATAACATTGACGAATACCTTTATACATTTCCTGCCATACATCCAATACAGGATTAGCCGGACTATGCATTCCTTGTTGTATTTGTAGAAAACTAAAATATTGTGCACCCCAATGATAGGTTGCCACCAACTCGTTTGACATTACCCATGCAAAATTGGTTCTAAAATGATTCGCCTGAGGTATATAACCATAACAAGAAAAAAGAAAAGCTTCTGCCGTTTGCTCATTTTTAAATGCATCGTCAAGTGTCGGCTTATCGTCCGGTACTATATCCAGATAACTACAACCATTTACTATTGGTAAAAATAAAGCAATCAAAAAGACAGCTATATATTTTGTTATTTTTGTTTTCATATTTATGACTTATTAGAAATTTAACTGTAATCCGATATTCACAATTTTTGAAGGAGGATATCCTAAACCGTTACCTCCACCTTGTTCTGGATCCCAGTATTTAAAAGGACTAAAGGTTAATAAATTTTGACCACTGATATAAAGACGTGCCATTTTATAGGTATATCCCAGCTCTATATTTTTCAAACGCAAGAAAGCTGCATTGCGTAACCAGTAAGTTGAATTCTGATAATTATTGAATCCTTCCGGCGCTTTTGATATTAATCTAGGATAAATTGCATTGGGGTCAGGGTTTTCTTCCGTCCAACGTCCTTTGGCAATCCAATCGAACAAAACACTTTCGTCTGCCGTATAAGGATGAAGATTTGCCATCATCAAGCTAACCTTACCTACACCTTGAAAGAATACACCGAAATCAAATTGCTTATATTGCAAAGATCCCCCAAAACCATATATCAATTGCGGAACAGTCGGATTCCCAATCTGTGTCATATCGTTATTATCGATTTTACCATCATTATTCAAATCTTTATACTTGATATCACCTGCTTTAATCAAATGGGGAGTATAAGTAGAAATCACTCCTTTTTGGATATCTTCTTCTGTATAAAGTCCTTCAGCAATCAAACCAGTATGACGGTTAAGTGGTTTTCCTATAGCCGACAAGTAATCATATGGCAATTGAGGTTCATCACGTTCAAGTAACTCATTTTGATTATAGGTCAATGTACCTCTAAGATTTACAATCAGATCTTTTGTAAACGCTTTATTATAATCTAAAGATAAATCAATTCCCTCATTTCTTACTTTTCCTAAATTAGCATACGGATTATTACCTACTACCCCGGACTCGGCAGATATAACCTGTCTTTGCATAAAAATACCACTACGAGTTTCACTGAAAGCATCTAAAATAACATTCAAACTATTAAACAGATTCAAATCGAGACCAATATTTATTTTCTTACCGGTTTCCCACTTTGCATTATTAGTACCATATTTATTGACAACTGCTCCGCTCATACTTGTTTGCCAGTTATCACCAAAAACATATCCTTTACCAGACAAATTTACATCCGTTATATATGGGAATCGTGGATCTGTAAAAGAGTTACCGACAATACCATAAGATGCCCTTAACTTTAAATTTGAAATAACATTTTTAAGAGGCTCAAAGTATTTTTCATTGGATATATTATAACCTACAGCTATTGATGGGAAAAAGCCAAAACGATTACCATCAGCAAAGTTTTCAGAACCATTATATCCAAAATTAGCCTCAACCATATAACGGTTATCATATCCATATGTAATACGTCCTGCAAAACCCTGATTTCTAGTCGGTAAAGATGCATAAAATCCATCAGGTGCATTATTGTTATAATCTCGTTGCAGATAAACAAGCATACCGGATACATCATGTTTACCAAAACTACGATTATAATCCAAACTTAATTGTAGATTCAACAATCGATCTCCTCTTGACGCAGTTGAAGTTCCCAAATAAGTAGTACCTTTCGATATAACCTCATAATTATAGGTGTTATCGGCATTCAATGGATTGTCGGCATTTAACTCATAAAAAAACGGGGTAAAACTCCGGACAACATCAGTGCTTGTCCAGTTTTTAAATGAGATCAAACCTTTCACTTTCAATCCCTCTGTCAAAAAAGACAAATCCTGATCTACATCAAAAGAAGTAATCACACTTGATTGATTGTTATCCTTGTATCCTCGTACCATCTCTGCATAAGGATTATAATACAAACCAATACCTAAGGGTCCCCCCATAAGGTTACCAAATGCCGTATGGCCTTCGGTTGACGGATAATAGGCTGGAAAAAGTGTTGGAGGAGCATAAAATATAGATGTATACAGGTTACCTGTTCCAGTTGAAGTTCCCTTATAATCTATTATTTGCGAATTGATACGAAGTCCTACTTTTGTAGTATTTGTCAATTTAGCAGAAATATTACCTTGAAAACTAAAACGCAACTGGTTAATATTATTATCAAAGTTGTTTTGCGGGTCTTTTTTCAGCATACCATTATCATTGTTGACTGATGCACTTAAAAAGTAGGTGATTTTTTTAGTACCACCAGTTACATTCAAATTAGCACTTTGGTTTACAGAAAAATCCCTAAACAGCAAATCATACCAATCCACGTTAGGATAAATAATGGGATCCAATCCTTGACGGGTCGCATCAATTTTTTCTTGCGAAAATCTTGGGGTTGTAATACCTCGAGTAAGCAAAGCCTCATTATTTGCCGTCATATAATCTACTCCATCTGCCAATTTGATCATTTTCGTAGGCTGAGAAAAGGAATTTTCTACACGAATATTAATTTTCGCTCTTTCCATTTCCTGCCCTTGTTTGGTTGTGATAAGCATTACACCGTTTGCACCTCTAGCACCATACAATGCTGTGGCTGTAGCATCCTTTAATACAGAAAAACCTTCAATAACTTCAGGAGCTAATGCATTCATATCTGCGGCAGACACTTCAACTCCATCAATGAATATTAAAGGATTTGTAGGACCGGCAAATGTAGAAATACCACGAATATAAAATGTAGCTCCATCGGCTCCCGGCTCTCCTGAACGCTGAAAAGAGGTTACACCTGCAATACGTCCGGCAAAAGCATTACTCAAATTACTAGATGGAACCTTTAAGTCTTTAGCTTTGATCGTTTGAACCGCCCCAACCACACTTGCCTTTTTCTGCGTACCGAAACCAACGACCACGACTTCTTCCAACGCTTCCGAATCTTCACGCAGCAAAATGTTATAAATACTTTCGTTGGTTACTTTTACCTCCTGCGTAACATACCCGATATAAGATATTTGCAACACCGCTCCCCGGGGAACAGTCAATGTGAACTTTCCGTCCACATCCGTTATGACTCCGTTGGTCGTACCCTTCACCAACACATTTGCACCTATGACAGGTTCGTTATTTGCATCAACAACGGTTCCTGTAATTTTTTGTTCAGATTGCTGAAGCTTCATGATTCCCACATTGGGATAATCTTCAGCAAAAACCGGCACGGCGCTAAAAGCCGTCAACATAAAAGCCGAATATAATTTCAACATATACCTCGACTTTATCCGAAAATCAAAATTAGGTTGATATTTCATAATATTATTCTTTTAGTTAAACATTACATACTTTACACTCCGCCGATTCCCTAGTACTTACTCCGCACATTCCTTACCATTAACTCCCCATCGGAGTTACCGGCAGGGAAAGTACGGAGTAAGTGCAGGCGGCCGTCCTACTCTATCTCCGGACGGTCGCCTTCTTCATTTTTCTTTTCTCCCACATATACCGGCACGGATACCGAACGGGGGGATTTCAGAAACACACCTTTGTTTTTCGTATATTGCGTAGTAACCGTCAATTCATACTCGCCATCGCTCAATTCAGTAGGAACAATAAAAATCAGCTCCGACGGGTTATTGGTACTATACATTTCTTCCTCCACTTTGACAACCGTGTCATCAGCCTTGTTACGGAAATAAATACCTACGGAAGGATCGTCGCCCACCACCTTGATGTATGCGCCACGGACAACCAAGTTACGTCCCGGCGACATCCTGCCATCGGTCAAGCCCGTTTTCCGGTCTTCCGTTTCCAAGATATACATGACATCGTTCTTTTCACCCTGAATGACAATATCGGTCTTGGCAATCTCTTCACGCAAAACTTTGTCTTGTGAAAATGCGACATAAATACTGTTCTTTTCCGGATTCCAACATCCCTTTTCAATAAGTCCCAAAAAACGGGGCACAGCATAAAACAAACCTGTATTCACATAATATCCATTCATTAAAAAACGGGCAACAATCCGTTCATAAAGAGTTACGACATGCGTCAAAGTTTCCGGACGCAAGCCGGTATCTTCTTCCCTCATTTCTTTGTAAATTTCTTCCAGCCCCACATGTCCGGCAGGGTCAAGGATCAGAATCTTGTCATTCGGGTCCTTGGTGACGCTGTTCGGTGCGATCCATCCTTTTAATTTGTTTTGCATGGTAAATGATTTATTGATTAATATTTTTATATAATGACCTTTTGTTACACAGATATCTGTGTAACAAAAGAATGATCATTCTTTTGGTTATAAAAACAAGGCTTTACAATTTCGACCAAGCCACAATTCTTTAGTGCCTAAAACCTCTCTATTGTCCCTTTCAGTCTTGACTGTTCGCCCCTGAACCCCATCACATGACTTTCGATAGAGGCAGCTATACTACTGGTTAACAAAGATTCATCCTTTTTATCGACCGCCCACAACAGGTCTCTGATCAGACGAAGGTCACCTCCGCCATGCCCGTCGTTTATATCAGTACCCCATTTTTGTTGTTTTCCGGTCAAGAAATCTGTCACTGTAAATGATTGCATATCACCTACAATATCCCCTTTGGTACCCATAATCCGTGTCCGTCGTCCACCGTAAGAGGTCAGAGCTTCCATCGAAAAAGCAACAGTCGCACCATCTTCAAATTTCATATTCATAATGAAATGATCCGGCTGGTCATTATCCGAATGGAAGACACAACGGCCGTAATCAGTCGTCCGCAGATAAGACAAGATCTGTTCGCCCTGCTGTTGTTTGTCGCCACTTAAGTCGAACACATGCAACCACGCCCGGTTATCAAAATAAACCCGTTTGGCAGAAAAGGCACATTCACGTTCAATCGGGCAGTCCAAACAACGCTTTGCGGCCTTCTGCGGAGCCTTGGATGCCTTGAAATAAGAGAGGTCACCGAAAGCTGTCACTTCTTTGCACGGTTTTCCCACAATCCACCGCAGAATATCCAAATCATGGCACGATTTGGAAATGACGGCAGGAGTACTCTTTTTAGAATTATTCCAATTACCCCGCACATACGAATGGGAGAAGTGGATGCGTTCGATCGGTTCCAGGTGCTGGATGCTTACTAACTCTCCGATTTTTCCTGAATCGACAGTTTCTTTGAGTGCTTTAAAATAGGGTGCATATCTCAGTACATGGCAAATAGCTACGATACGGTTATACTTTTGTGATTGTTTCAAAATGTTAGTACATTCCTTTTCCGTTTGAGCAGCTGGTTTTTCCAATAATACATGATACCCCATCTCTAAAGCTTTCATACAAGGGGCATAATGCAAATGATCGGGAGTAGTTATGAAGACAATATCCGCAAACTTCGGCTTCTTAAAGACTTCACTCCAGTCTCCCAGGCGACATGATTCTTTCACAGAAAAGCGGTCAGACATCCGTTTCCTGCGAAACTCGTTGATGTCGGAGACACCTACGATCTGAAGAGAACCCGGATACTTTTCTGCGTATTGGGCATAAACATTCCCTCGCCCGCCGGCACCGATAATAATAGCGGTCAATGGTTTCTTTAATTTGGCATCCAGATCGTCCGCAACGGCCGGTATGTCTGTTATCGAACCAGCTTGTGCGGCATTCAATAATTCTGCCTGTCCAAAGATAGCCGTTGAAGAAGCTATCAAACCAGTACTTTTTAAAAAATCTCTTCGTTTCATGGTATAACTAGATTTAACATTTGCAAATGTAGAGTTACTAAGCGACTTACAGATTCAAATAAATATTATAGCACTATTTTGAATGTTTTTGATAAAAAGATAATAATACTTGCACATTCTTTATATATTTGCCGTTACTACAAACCTAATAAAATCTATAAATACAGATGAGAAACAGAGAAATCAGCCGCCTCATTTTAAATATGAAAAGACATGGCATTGACGTTTTCGATGAATTCGGAAGATACAATTATGTAAATACACAAACCATACTTCCCACCCATACCCATCCAGATATGATCGAAATCTGTTATTTGGCTAAAGGAAGTCAGGAATACTTTGTTGGCGACAGTATTTTCAGATTATACGGTGGAGATGTATTCATTACTTTTCCTAACGAGATACATGGTACAGGCGAGGTTCCGGAAGAAAAAGGGGTTTTATATTGGATGGTTCTGAAAAAGCCTCAAGAGGGTACAGAATACCTGGGACTAAACTATTCGGATGCCTGTGAGCTTTTTTCCAGGCTACTGCTATTACCTAAGCGCCTCTTTAAAGGAGGTAGTGAATGTGAACGTTTACTCCTGAAAATCATATCTATCTACTTTCAAAACAAAGAGCCGCTAACCAAAATGGAGTTGAACAATTTGCTTGTGTCCCTTTTACTTCATATCATACATGCCGGTGAAAAAAACTCCGGCAGGACATACAGTGATCGCATAACTAAGATTGTCCATTATATAGATGAGAACCTTTTTGAAGTATTTGACTTAGAAACCCTTGCAGATAAATGTAACCTTTCCGTATCCAGATTCAAACATTCGTTTAAAGAAGAGACCGGTATACCACCATCTGAATATATAATCCGCAGGAAAATGGAGAAAGCACAAGAAATGATGAAAGAAGACAAGTTCTCTATCAAAGATATCGCCTATGATCTGGGATTTTCTTCACCGGCCTATTTCTCCACCGTATTCAAACAATACAACGGTTATTCTCCCACTTCATACAAAAAGAAAAGTACCTCCCAATAAATATTATTTCAAAATAGTGCTATAATACCGAATTTAAACGTAAACCTATTTAACGGAGTTATCTTTGTGAAAAAATAATTCCATGAAAACGCATATCTTATACTTTTGGATAGCCACCTTGGGCGGAATGCTTTTCGGCTACGATACAGCGGTAATAAATGGGGCCATGCCCTTTTTTACATCCTATTTCAATCTTTCGGATGCAATGGTCGGCTGGTCAGTCAGTTCCGGTCTTGTCGGTTGTATCTTAGGAGCCTCATTTGCCAGTTGGCCGGCAGATAGGTTCGGACGACGGGATGGCATGAAAATAGCAGCTTTGTTATTCTTGGTATCCGCCCTGGGAACAGGATTTGCCTATAACTTTACGATGTTTATCATTGCCCGGATATTAGGAGGTATTGCCGTAGGAGCTGTTTCTGTCATCATGCCGATTTACCTTTCAGAGATTACCCCTGCTAAACATCGAGGAAGCTCGACCATCAATTTCCAACTGGGAGTTGTAGTCGGCATATTGGCCGCTTTCTTTGTTGATTACCTGCTAATCGATACAGGCGAATACAACTGGCGATATATGTTCCTGTCAATGGCTCTTCCGTCTCTCTTTTTCTTTACATTCTTACTGCAAGCCAAACGTAGTCCACGATGGCTCATTCAACGAGGATACATATCGGAAGCAAATATAGCTCTACAGGAATATAATTCGCAGGAAAACAGTATAAAGTTGGTCCGGGAGATACAAGCATCACTCCATAAACAAAACAATAAGCAAGATTGTCCTCCACTATTCAAAAAGCCCTATCTGCGATTCATGCTAATAGGCATTGCAGTCGGTATTTTCAGTCAACTATCAGGAATTGCAATCGTCATGTATTATGCGACAGACATATTCAGGGCGGCAGGATTCTCTACCAACGCAGCCATAGGGCAAACTGTTATTATCGGGATAACCAACCTTGCTTTCACTTTATTGGCAAAGTCATTGATCGATAAAGTCGGAAGAAGAAAGTTGCTTCTTTTCGGTACAGCAGGAATGTCCGTAACGTTGGCTGTATTGGCTGCCTCTTATTTCAGTACTGGTTTTCCGGCATGGGTTTTATTGATGGCGTTAGTCTCCTTCGTAGCTCTCTTTGCTTCTTCTATGGGAGCGGTTTCATGGGTTTTGTTAGGAGAAATATTCCCCAACAATATCCGTTCACAGTGTATGTCCATCGGCTCATTATCCAACTGGATAATAAACGGAAGTATTTCCTTCTTGTTTCCCATCGCAACCGGGGCACTTCCCTATGGCGGAGGATATTGTTTCGCTTTTTTTGCGATCACGACACTTACAGGATACTTTTTCTTTAAGAAATACTTGTTTGAAACAACTAATAAATCATTAGAAGAAATAGAATTAGAAAATTCATAAAAGGATACAATATGACAGGATACGAAAGAATACAAACAGCTCTTGCCGGCAAAATGCCGGATAAAACACCTATTATGCTGCACAATTTCATGATGGCCGTCAATGAGGCAGGATACACCATGAAACAATACCGCAACAATCCGAAGGTTATAGCCGAATGTTTTATACGCGCAGTAGAAAAATATCAGTATGATGGCATTGTTGTAGACATTGATACAGTTACACTTGCCGGTGCATGCGGGGTAAAAGTCGATTTCCCGGAAACAGAACCGGCCCGCTCTCATACCGGTATTTTATCCTCTTTAACTGAGCTGGACCAGTTAAAACCGGTCAATGTACAAAGCTATCCATACGCCACAATCTGGTGCGAAGCTGTCAGCCTGCTAAAAGATTATTTCAAAAACGAGATTTATATCCGGGGAAATTGTGATCAGGCACCATTCTCACTCGCCACAATGATCCGTGGTGTAGAAAATATGATGATGGACTTATGCTTGGAAGAAGAAAACAGGGTTTTCGAATTTCTGGATCATTGTTACGAAGCCACTTCCCAATTTATCAAAATGATGGCAGAAGCCGGTGCAGATATGGTATCCAACGGAGATAGTCCGGCGGGGCCATCCATGTTGTCACCGGATATGTATGAGAAGTTTGCACTCCCTTATGAAAAGAAAGTTTGCGATTATGCTCATCAATTAGGAGTTCCGTATCTATTACACATCTGTGGTAATACAGATATTATTATCGACCAAATGATTACATGCGGAACAGATGTATTGGAACTGGATTACAAAACAAACATCAATCGGGCTGAAGAAAAGATGCATGGTAAAACTGTTTTTGCAGGCAATATTGATCCTGCCGGAGTATTGGCATTTGGAACACCTGCATTGGTCAGAGAAAAAACAATCGAATTAATAGAAGTATTCAAGAACAATCCCCGATTTATACTGAATGCAGGTTGTGCCATTCCTTCTACAACTCCTCCCGAAAATCTGTTCTCCATGATTCATACAGCACGAGAATAAAATAAATACTTTCAGAAAAAAAACAGGACAGTAGTGTTAGGTCTCCCCACACTACTGTCCTAAATAGAGTAACACTACTGTGCTACCCCTGCTAGCACTACTATACTATCCCAAATAACGCTTCTTAGTATTCCAATCTCAATGTTATTTGTCCGTACGGAGCCATCACCAGATTGCCGTCGGTTCTCTCTCCGGCTATCTCTTCCCGGTCACAGACAGAAACACGCACCGGGACCTTTTTAGGAAAAGACAGTTTTACGCTTTCCTCTTTGTCGGACAAGGAACGAAGGCGGACGATCAAAGCACGGTCGCTTTCCAGTGATTTGATAATCGTCGAGTACACTTTCCGGTTGTCGACAGCTATCAATGGCTGAACCTGCGGATCTTTATCTGCCGTAACGTATACCAGCGGTTGCGATTGTTCCATTCCGAAACGGTTCGCTTCCACCACATCGTAAGCTTCATGCGGATACAAACGGTAACGGAATTGGACAGGACCATCTTGGGTCAACGGGAAGTTCGTATGCCAGTGGTTATTCATCACCCATGAATAAACGGTTGAACTCGGTTCGAGCTTCTCCAACCAATTTCCCTTGTCTCCCCAACCGAGTGCGATGTTTGCCGTACGGTTGCCATACTCAAAGAGAGGAGCATCCAACGAGCACCAGGTTACGCCATGAGTCTCGTTTGAAACGTCCAACCAACGCTGCATCGCAAGCCAGTTACGGTTACCCTGCGGCCACTGGTCCTTTTCCACTTCCATCACTCCCCAGGGAATATCGACACGGGTCTTTGAGTTCGGCAGATTGAAGGCAAAGCCAAAATGAATGCCGTCTTTCTCCACCAAAGGCAATTTATCCACGACATTGGAAATTTCCACCCATGGCTGGCCTGCCAACAAACGGACAGAACGGGAGACACTCCGGCAACCGGTTGCTTTCGATACCACGCGCAGTTCTACAGCCAAAGGACCTTCTTCCACTACAGAAACAGATAATACCGTATCCGCCTGAGGAGCATCCACATTCGCCGGCAACCAGGAGAATGTATTGGCTCCCTCGCCGATATAGTTATATTCAGCACCTTTCTTCAATAAAGAAACAATATTACCGGTTACCCGGTCCACATGCACCGTCAGACAATCGTTTTCCAGTGTCGTTCCCTCTATTTTGCAACTACCCGACAAAGAACATTTGCCTTCCACTACCCGAAAATGACGGGAACTCAATGCTGGTACTTCCGGAACATAGAACAACAGTTCACCGGTAGAAAGGCGTTGGGAAAGTACCTCTTTACCATGCTGATCGACCACTTTATCCCCTTTCAAACTCTCCTTTGCCGTCAACCGGATCACACCGCTCTGCGGCCATGAATGCGTATTAAAGACAGCGATACCTCCATTTGCCGGACCTTCCTTAGGACCCAGTGCCCCATTCGACTTATCTGTGGCAGGAGCCAGCGATTCATCCAGCATATCGATCGAGCGGTCTTCGGCTTCATGGAAGTAAGACTGCTTCACTTTCCAGATGGCATCCTGGAAATAAGGTTCGGTCGGGTTCTCGAAGCACCAGGTATGTTCCGAACCTAAAAGGATATAACGCCAAGCCTCATCGAAATCTTCACGTGGAGCTTTCCCGCCATCTGCCAGCATGGACCAGATTGTTTCCGCCTGCGTCAACCGCTCTTTGGCATTTCGGTTTTTGGCGGTCAGCCCGGCTGCCGTACCTAAGCCGTCCGTCCAATATTCCGTATAGTCGCCAGATACGACCGGCAACTGGTCTCCATATTTATCCTCTATCATCGACATGATTTCGTGGCCACCACAAATACGAATCTTCGGGTAGGCATATTTTTCATTCCACTCCTTCACCGCAAAAGGGATATCGGCATCCAAGGGATTGTTGTCCCACAAGGACCAGGAAAACAAGGCAAAATCGTAGGGGTAATTATCTTTCTCCATAGACTCCAACTGCTTGGTAAAGTCTACATTCGCATATCCGGTACGTATTACTTTCGGAACCTTTTCCGGATCACGCTGGCCGAACCACGGACGTCCCGTCTCTCCGCCTTTTCCCATACTCCCGCTATTGGCATAACTGCCAGGTTGGAAAAACAAAACTTTCGACTTTCCATCCGGCCCCAACCACCAAAAAGGCTTACCATCCATATTGGCATGGGCATTTCCCGCCCGGTCGGAATTAGGCCAAGAAATGATATACCGAACTCCCTCCTGTGCCATTACCGGAACAAGTCCCCACGATATGCCCGGAATATCGAACTGTTGGAAAACGTCTGCGGGTTGTCCGCTTAACCGTTGCATTTCCCGTGTAAATTTAAAAATGTGGAACATCTCTTCATCTGTACAAATGCTAGTATTCAGGTTCAGATAACTGGCATCCACACACACTTGTCCCTTCTTGATTGCATCTATGACCCCATCCCGCATCTCCGGATTGGATTGCCATAAGCGTTCGAGCGGCCATCCTATTTCCGGGTTCCACACATAGCGGGCACCCTCCGGATGGTTCTTCGTCTCTTCTGCAAGTTTTATCCCTTCAATGATATTATTCTTGTGAAGCTGTTCTACGTTCTTATGCGTATTGGTATATCCTATATCTACGTGAGCATGGTTGTACAAATAAACATTCCAATGACGCATAGGCGTAACACTGACTTTTTGCTTATACACCTTATCCGCCCCACGAAGAACAAAGGTGACTTCCGACTTCTTCCCTGTAGGTACTGTGGAAGGTAACAGAATTTCGACCTCCGTCGAATCTTTCGCATTCAATGCAAAATGGTTCTTTTCTGTTTTTCCTTTGGCTATCACATCTACGGAAAGCTCTCCTTTCAGTTCCTTTCCTTTCAATTTAACCGTTACAATACGCCCGGGAGTTCCGTCCGCCCTGTAACCGTAGAGAGGACGCACCACATAATCGACTGAAGATGGAACAACATCTGCATAAATCACAGAAGACAATACAGATGCAAACAAACAATAAGCTATTTTCTTTTTCATTGTATTCAATTTAAAATCAACGACATTCATTGCCAACAATTAGTTTAGCATACAAATAAACCTATCTTTTATTTCCCGATCAATAGACTTTTTAACGGTTTATTTGCATTATCTTCTGATTCTTGTAGTTCTATTTCTTCATAAAAATCAGACAAGCTCCTCCCCCAGGTACCAATGTCAACTTCAAAACATCGTGTTTGTCAACTTGCTTTTCAGTCACTTTCAATGTTTCCCTGTTAGTCAGATAATGGCCATTATCGCCATCTTCCATAATTTTTGCTTCATAACTACCTTCCCCCAAAAAATCCAAAGCCAACTCGATTATACGTCCCAATTCATTTGTCGCTGCACCAACTAAATAAGCATCGTCTGTCTGTCTCATCATTACAATATCTTCACCTATTTCCCCCTGTAGCGTACGGCTTTCTTTCCAGGGCATTTTCTGTGCAGAGAGGAAGTCGAGCAATGCCGGATATTTTTTATAATACTCCGGAATGTCCGGTAAGATGGTTGCTCCGGAAAACACGATTAACGTACGGGCCGCCTCTGAAACCAAAGTAGAAGGTACCGGTTGTTTTTCGTCGACACGGGTCGTATTACCCTGGCGAAGATCAAACATACCATTATTCATATCTATAGGGCCAGCCACCATATTGACGAATACCGTCGTACAGAAAGTAGTCGGAGTAAATACCCGATGGGCATCCAACTGAGCATGGCAAAATTCGCGTGTCACGGCATTCGGCCAGGTACGCATCTGCCCGTAAGGATGTACCGGCCCATCGTGATAGTCGACCAACAGATGATTCTCTGCACAAAGCCGGGTAATCTTTTGTGTCCACAAGTTCTTCTCTTCCTGGCTGCCACGCATGAAACCGTATTTCACCCCGGCAGCCCCCCAGTCGCCATACTGTTTCAATGTTTGTTCGATCGGATATTTCCGTCCGCCCACGTCATTCAGGTATAGCCAGATGCCAACCCCTTTCTCTTTACCGTAAGCGATCAGGTTTTGCACATCTTTCGCCTTATCTCCTTCCACCGGATGGGAATCCGATTCAAACTCGGGACCGTACCAATTGGCATCCAGCACCAAATATTTGAATCCCTGCTCTGCTGCAAAATCAACCATTTTTATCCACGAAGGATAGGACATCGAATAGGTAAAGCCGTCCCATTCTGCCCCGTCGATACGCCAATCCCAAACAGCGACACTCGGTTTCACCCATGAGAAATCTATCTCCGGATCAGGATCAGGGTTCAGCAATTCCAACAAATGGCTATCCACCAGCGCACCAGGAGTCTTACCCGCCATGACCACCCGCCAAGCAGAAGTAAAACCACCCTTCAACTGTCCGAACACACCCGGAGAAGAGGCGACAGAAAGCGTATGCTCCCCTTTGCGCGAAGCCAGTCGCAACGGATCGCCCTCCGTCAAGCAAGCCTCATGCACATTCAGGAACAAATCGCCTGCCACCTGCAAAGTCACATTTGACGGACGAACCGCATCCACTTCGCTCAACTTGACTGGTCCATAGTTTGCATTTTCACCATTATAAAACCAAGCCGTAGGATCTGCTACATAATTATATTGTGTCAATTCACACTCGGCAGCTTCATCCACCCCTTCCGGGATCAGATAACGAAAAGCCAGCCCATCGTCGTAAAGGCGAAATTCGACTGTCAGTTTATTAATACCGGATTGACTGCCCTTATTTTCCAACAGAAGCGTGAGCTGGTTATATTTATCCGGAACTACAGAGCGTTTTCCCCAAACGGGATGCCATTCACCATCCTACTTGTCTTTTCCTCTTTCGTAACAGTCCAACCGCTTGCCGGAAATTCATTCCCATCTTTCAGACGGTACCCCAAACGGGATGAATCGATCACCATGACATCCCCTGCGTAAAAACGGTAGATAAGATCACCTTTATCCGACTGCCCGACCTTTACGGACAGACTGCCATCGGGAGATTGCAGCACATACTTACTCTCTCCGGTACAACCAACTAATAATAAAGCCAGTAAACTAAAAATCAAACTATTAACAATGCGTTTCATCTTGTACAAAACTTAATCATGATACATGCTATAAATCAGTCATTATAAAAAATAGGCAACGGCGGAGCATCGACAGGCGTATCGCTATGAGGCAGTTCCTCCGGAGCCACTCCTCCCAATTGAGAACGATACACTTTTAAGCCACGGATCGGTGCATTCCAGATACTGACCAAAGTCCCTTCGCACCCCCGGTCGGGCATCATCTGTGCATGTGTTTCCATATATTGGTCGAATAACAACAAAGCCCGGTTGCATATCTCCTGTGCACGCAGTTTCTCCGATTCAGAGACACTGCCATCAGCCTCTTTACGAATGGTCCGGATCTCGGCTGCCTCCAAGAACGCATCCATATAAATCACCGAACAAAGAACACGGTTCCCCATAAAAGCGAGGTAATCATAAGCCGGGCTCGTTTTATCTACCTGTGCGATCAGTTCAGCCAATAACTGTCCCGCTTCAAAATAATACGTGCGGGCTGTTTGTACATGCTCCTTATTCATCCAAGGGAAAGAACCTCCCGACCGCCAGGCTCCCATCCAACAGAAGCCAATATTACCCAGATACGTCCGGGAGTGATCATTGGCTTGCTGGAGTAATGTCAGTATCTTCTTATATTTCTCCACATCCTTGATAGCCAACCTTCCGGCATACTGTTCGTAAAAGACATCCGGAATCGTTTCCCCTTCCAAAGTAGAAGTCATGGCATAACGGGCTGAAGTCCGGTTTTCTGCTGTCCGCCAATGATTGTATAAGATAGAACCTTGTTGTTCCTCAGGCAACAGCTTCCCGATATGCTCCATCAGGCGTGCATTCCCATCAATCGAGTTCTGATAGAGATACATGAGTCCGTCAAACTCGATCCACGAATAAATTTCGGTGTGACGCATATCGTCCGCTGTCCGGATAAGGTCGGCAACTGCTGTTGCCGTACCACCACTTCCGTGCGAAGCCATCAGGCAGATTTGCGTTTCCGGCAATGTCAGACGAGCCAGGCGGTAAGCACCGTTTGTGTATCGTGTGATCGTGGAATAAATACCCAATTTCAATTCCGGTCCGAAAGCCTCTTTCGCCTGCAACTGTCCAATTGCCTGGGTAATAATGCCCACCTGTGTGTATAACGCATTCAAGTCGGTTTGCTGGGGCTGTATCGGGGCACAAACGATCGAGTCATTCGCGATTTCATTGGGAAAATAAGTTTTCAAGGTGTTCTTTACCTCCTCTGCCGTACATCGTGGTCCCCAACCACCGGTTTCTTCCGTAATCATTTCAAGTGCGTTTATACGGGGATAGGTTTTCCGGATATCTTCGGCAGTCTGCACAGCCTGCTCTACACTTGCCAAACGTGGTTCGAAAGACATTTGAACATAAAATCCCAGATCAGCCGCATAATTGACCAATTCCTGCATCCAAGCAACGGCAAACCGGCTACGCTTGCCGGGATCAGTAAATATCGGCTCCGCTTCCGGAATACAAAAGACACTGTCGTTCGTGGAGATATGCTTCTTCAAAAATTCGCTGTCATACATAAAATGAGTATCGCCATAAAAGAAGTTTCCGGCTAATGCCAGACTATCACCCACCTGTGTTTCATACCATTGTCCGGGATAGCTATGGAATGCGATTTTATTGAAACGCATACGCAACAAGGAATTGATATATTCTTTCGCATCGTCAATGGAGTAAGAAGATATATCCATCGGGAAATTCACATGCTGGCGGATACCTCGCCAACGTACTTTAGGAGTAATGCTTTTATCAGTCAACAACGATAGGTCTTTCTTCACAGCCGGTACAGATACCCCTGTCACATCGAACGTATAGCCCAACTCTTCCAGCAAGGTATAAAAAGCATGTGTCACACCGATCTCGTCACCACCGAACATCCTGACCTGATTGTCTTTCAATTGAAACCGAAGGAGCCATCCGTGATGGTCTGATCCAGACAGAACAGGTAATCCCGATTCGCGGCACCGGGAACCTCTGCCATGTACTTTCTCAAATCACTTTCTACCAATCGCATAGAAGCAGAGGGTGAGGATGAGAAACCTTCATATTTTACCTTCATATTCCTGCAGCCGGTCATAAAAAGACTACAGACAATCCATAATAATACCTGTAACGTTTTGCTATTTGTTTTCATATCTGTTTTTAATGAATGGTCTGAAAAAACTCATGCATCTGCACATCATATTCATCCGGAGTCGTATGCCATTCGGAAAGGCGGGTCACGCCAGTCTTCCGGCAAAGCTCTACGAACTCATCCAGGCGAGTGATCATCTCCGGACGCACCTGCCACTTGCCATTTACCTGCTCAAAACAACGGCCTTCGGACGTTCCCCGCTTCTTGGCTATATTGAACAAGGCATAAGTCAATGGCATATGGGCAACTTTCACCCGCAACAAGATGTCGGGTTGTCCGCTAACAGCCTCCATTGCCTGTTGAAAAAGAGCTTCATAACGCTCCATCAACTCATCACGCAGAAAACCTTTCTCGCTATAATCTTCCGGGTTCATAAAAATCCCCAGCTTTTCGCCGGAAGCCTCCGATTCATCATGTATGATATCTATATACTGGCGTATATAAGGAGCTGCCTCCCGGTAGTAATGCTTCAGGAAATCATCCATCTCCGCCTCCACGTCACAATCCGGATTCCAAAGCAAGCGGGAGATCAAATACTGGCGCAATTCGTAAAACTCACCACCTATTTCACGATTGCCCTGCTGGAAATGCGCATTGGTACCGTTCTCTACAAAAAACTGGATATTGGGCTGCAAGACGCGTAAGTTTGGAAACGGGCTGACCAGATTCCGGAATTGCACCACATAATCCCAAATCATGATATTCCGGGTCAATTTGCCCCATGCACGAAGGTCTTCCCCGAAATTGTCATCCGGATTCGTTGCGATCGGCTTCTGGCGTTCCGACTCAATATCACAAAGCATGATCTGTACATTTTCACGCGGCACAATCGTGCGAGGCGGCTTGCGGCTATACTGATAAGCCAATGTCGAGATCATCTTGTCAGGAAAACGTTCGGCTACCCGATTGACAAAAGCCAGGATCGAACCGCTATGGCTCCCTTCCTGTTCATCCATCGCCGCACACTTCTCACACTGGCAATACCCGTAATTGTCATTTTGACTGACCGACCAATAAGAGGCATTCGGGAACCGGCCCATCGCTTCTTCCAGATTCCTTACCAGGACATCAAACACATCCGGATTGGAAAGACACAACTGCGAAGTATTCCGTTTCCCGTCAATCAATGCGTAATATTCCGGATGAGTTTTAAAATACTGCGAAGGCGGCACCAGCAGTTCAAACGTATGGACCATATATCCCCATTCGCCATCTGTCACCCCGTCCAACGTACAGTGATCTATTTTATGCCAATCCGAATAGAATGGATCAAACGCATCACGGTAATGCGTATCCCGAAATTGATTAACAGGCACTTGCGTATCATCTATTTTTCCGACCTCCACTTCTTTCAGTTTCGGATAATCCAACACCTTCGACGACAGACAACGATAGCCGAGATATTGATCGAAAAACGAATAAACCCCATAAAGTGTACCTTTGTCCTTGCCACCGACAATCACCAATCGCGATCCCTCCGTCCGAATCGTAAAACCGTCCTCTCCAAGCGTAGCCGTATCTATGTCCGTTCGTTGCGAAGCACCAATAAGGATTTCATGTCTTCTTCCGGCTTCCGTATCCAAAACCACCGGGAGGGTAACACCGCTGCTCAATGCCAACAGCCGGCTAAACTCATGGGCGGCATGTTGCTCACTCTCGGTTGCCTTTGGCGAAACAACAATCACATACTCACTCTGTCCCTGATCGGCCAATATCAGCGGCCCCTTTTGACACGAAAGGAGTAGCGACATTACCGCCACTCCTCCGACTATTAAATAATTTTTCATGATATCCCCAATTAATGTCTGATGCAAAATTAACATCATTGTCTTTATCAAAAAATAGCATATTATTGCTAAATCGGTATACTATTATTACAAAAGCACCACCTCCTGCACTTCCCCCGGAGACAAAGAGACTGTTCGCTTTTCTTTTCCGAAAAAGCCTGACAACGTCTTTTTTGCCTCCTTACCCGTTTCACTGAAAATCGTCACTTCTGCCGGGAAACGGGTAGGGTTCGTCAGTTTGAGTACATAGCGTCCTTTTTCCGATTTAACTCTTTCTGCCTGGATATTGTCGAATACCGCCAATACATCTTTATCCGGTTGCACATAGATACCGGGTAACTGTGCCATTGTCAAGGCTATCGCCGCTTCTACCCAAGAGCAAGAGGCGAAAATATTGCCACCGATATTCTCCTTACCTTCCCAATCACTCAAGTTGACACGCTCACAAGATCCTCCCAGTGGCATATTGCCTATTGACCGGTCTTCACGGCTGATATACTGAGAAACACCATGGGCTATATCTGTCAATAATTCCAATGCATACCTATTACCTGTCGCCCGGTAATATTTCAGCAAACAATCACCCGACCAAGTACAAATTCCTGGAGCTCCGTGTTTGTTCGCCACACTTGCCCAAACAGCACCGCAAGAACGGGCATCGATCTTGCCCATTGGCGATTGAACCGGAAATACAAAATCATAAGAGACCGTCCAGCTGGCGCAAATAGGCAATAGCTCCGAACAATAGATGAGCCATTCCTTGTCGCCGGTCACTTCATAGAGTGCCATATAGGCTTCAAACAGTCCGAAGGCGGACTCGCTATCCGGTGTAGACAATATCTCGCCCGGTCCTCCGGTGGTATATCCTTTCCGGACATAATCGGTATAGTATTTATGTCCTGCCTGTTTGGCAACTTCCAAGTATTTCGGATTCGAATACCTCTGCGACGCCAAAGCCAGGCCGCCACAAACAATCGCGCCTGCCGTTGAATTACCGATACAGATATCTCCGGTCTCTACATCTACAAAATGGCCGAACTGCCCTTCACGGTCCCACATCCGGGTAAACGCATCTGCCTGTTTCTGCATAGCCGACTTCCAGTGTGCCGGAACAACCTCCCCTTCCGACTCCAAATAGTCGAACTGGCGAAGCGCCATATACAACCAGTCGCCTTGTGAACGAACCAACGATTCGTTATTTTTCAAAGGAGAACCGAACCCAAAGCTGACAAACTCTTTTCCATTCCCGTAGGCATTAAACAATCCCGAACGTGCCTGGCTTTTGGAAACAATGACCTCAATATTCTTCTTGGCACGCTCTTTGCCCTGTTCGCCGCCTTTCATCATGATCGGTAAGGTATTCTGGCCTCCGCCGCACCAGCCCAATTGCCAGATGAAGTTCCAACTGGTGTTGGCACCGACTTTACTCAACCAATACATGTCGATCCCTTCATCCCAACGTTCCGTTTGGTAGAGGTTATTCACCAGCTTCCAAGCCTCACTGAACGGAAGCTCTTCCCGACGGTCTACCGGATTATACCCTTTGCGCTCTTTCAAGAAACGCTGGTACAGGTCGTTCAAGCTCTTTGCCGGAAAGGTATATACCCGGAAACGGATAGAGACGGCATCCCCCTGCTTGTAATCTGCCGCTTCATCCCCCGATGCAGCAAATCCGGCTCCAACAGCCCGTTTCTCACGCACAGCAGGCGAGGTGATTGTAAAGACACTTTCCGTCTTCGTGTCGTTTTCAGCAATCGTCAAACCGTGGTTGCCATTGTTATTTCCTTGGGTTGTTTGTACCATCCAAGCCTTTTTCTTGTCCGGTGCATAAAAGGCCATCAAGGGGGTGGAGGCATTCCCGGTTGTCAGCTCTATTTGGGCGGCACCGCTTCCCTTCTTGCCCAAGGTTGGCTGAACCGTGGTCGTTGTCGGCATATCTTTCCGCCACTCGCTCTTGTCATACCAGTAAGGAGGATAGCCGATGTTCTTGACATCGAAACGGTTTCCATCATAGACGATAGCGGGAACAAACACATAATTATCGGCCGACCAGTCTTGGAAAGCAAAGTCAACCCCCACGACAATATCATCCGCATGGCCTTTTTCTAATTTCCAAGTGAGTTCATAGTCGGTTGCATCGGGTTCGTTGGGGACAGACTTCTTATGCACAGTCATTTTCCAACCCGCATGGCTACCTGTCTGTATATTCTCTTGCGTTTGAAGAGATAACGAGGTTTTATTCTTCACCTGTGTTCCCTCATAACTACTAATGAACGGGATAATATCCCCGGACACCGGTTTTAAAGATTGGGCGTTGGCCAACATGACATTCATTCCTGCCAACAAAATCAAATTAATACACGATCTCATAACTCTTCCATTACTATTTTATCCAAACTATTATTTAATTCATTTATCTACAACATCTACAATCATCACCATAATAAACAGTTTATAATATAGTTGTAAACAGTTGTAGATAAAAAAGCATCTACCATATTTCCGCCTTATCTACCACTATTTGCCACTTTTCAGCCATTTTTTGTAAAACAAATCATCTTCCATCTACCAAGTCCGTCCTCCTACTACCATACGCCCAAGTAGTTTTCCCCTAAGGAAACTTTTGTTTTGCGCTTGGAAAACTAAAGTTTCTTGCTGACAAAACTTTAGTTTCCTAGGCAGAAAACTATTTTCACTACCTTATTCCTTTATCCATAGCTTTTCAAGAACGCACCCAAAAGTAAAATAGGAAAATAAAATATCCACATATAGTGGTAGATACAGCTAAATAATTGTAGATACTTTCCTATCTACAACCATCTACAACCGAATTGTTTTTCATATCCCTAAAAGCATAGTTGTAGATATTGTAGATATTAAAAAAACTTTTCCCACCCTTCTATTCTAATACATTATACTTCAAGTATGAATAGTCTGCCGGATTCCCGATTTCAAACTCCAACATGCCATCCGGTGATACCTGTTTGGTAAATGTCTTTCCTGTCCGAATATCTGTTATGCCCAATTTCTTTCCTGCCAAAAACTTCAAACGGATTTCATGGGCTGGCTGCTGGTTGTGCAACTCACGGAACAGCAGGAAGTATCCACCATCCTGTTTGTCATTGATGAACTGGAAACCGGCCCAAGCCTCATTCGTCGGGGTCTCCCCGATCGGGAAACTATAACAATCGAACATCTCCTTGCGGTGTTCCTTATAAAGAGCTATCAGCGACTTCAACTCCTGACGGCCAGCTTCGTCCAAGTATTGTGCACTCTGGAAAAAGACCGGGATAAACGGCAATCCCATGGCAAAACAATACCCATGCCCGTGCTTGTCGGCATCGCTATACCGTGTATCGACCCGCTTCGGATTTTGGAGTAATACCTGCAACTTGTTACTGTTAAAATATTTACTCATCAGCCAATGTTGACGCAACACATGATAGGGCACCATGATCAAATGTTCGGGGAGTGCCTCCTGTATGTTCTGGAAATAGATACTGCCATATTCCTTCGCATAATACCAGCCATAACGGGGATCGTCATATTCCGGACAGAAAGAGAACTGTGTTTTCATCCAACGACGCTTCATGATCTCACGAATGTTCTTAAAACGGTTCTCGAAGGCCTCCCGGTTATTCAGATGGTCGAAATCGACTTTCCAAGTCACCACATTCGCATCTTCCAGATTCCATAACAGGTCTTTTTGCTTCGCACGTCGGATGGCGATCCACAATCCCAGATCCACCTTATTCTTTTCACAAGCCGCCTTGATGTTTTTCCATTGATCCGGATAGCTGGGAAGAAAGACCTCCTTTTCACCGCCCCACGGATTGATCTGCCAACCATCGTCGATGCGCAACACGTCTACGCCCAAATCTGCCAAGAGAGGTATTTCTTTCAGTAGATAATCCTCTTTCGCGAACTGCGCGCCACCCGGATCGGCCGGTCCCCAAGTATCATTGATGATCATGATGTCACGCTCCGGAAAGACCGGATAACGAGCACGGTCGAAACGTTTCAAGGCAAGCTGCATACCATCGTTTCCACCTTCATAGACAATCGTCCACGTCGCCCAACACTCACGGAAACGATCCGTCACGATCTCTTTCGGCTGCAAGCCCCATCCCGTTACCGAAAGCCCTTTCGGACCGGCATAGAAACTTCCGGTATTATGTCCTTGCTGATTGACACATTTATGGGATTCTTTCACTACACAAACACCGTTCCCGTCGTAATCGACACCGACACCACTCGCCCAATTTATATCTTCGTCCTGAAAGACCGGATAACCCACTACCCGTTCCTCTTTCAGCATATCCCGGCTTTGGTCGTGGCGTGCCCCCGGGTTATTGTAATAGCCCCAATAGAGGCGTTCGTTCTTGACCGAGAAATCCAACGGTACATATTCCGTCTGACCGCTGGGAACCGACAGGGTATGCCCGTAATAATTCCGCGTCGTTTCCTTTTCCGGCAGACCTTCCGGATTAAAACCATCCATCGCCTTCACACGCAATTGTGTACGAATCCCCGGCGCATCCGGGAAAACCCATACAACATGCTGTACCTCCAATCGTGCCGAATCATAACGCAGGTAGGTAATCAATTCCAAATGGGGATTGATAAAACCTTCATCATCACTCTTACGCGCTTCCAAAGACACAAAGGTTGCCTGCGAATTGGGATTGATAGCTCCCGGCAGATTCCAGTCGCAAGTAATCTCAGGTCTCTCCTTTTCCCATTCTCGGTTCAACAACAGGTCTTTGATAGAGATTGTTTTCAATCCGGTTTCATTCCAACACCATTTACGTTCGATCTTCCCGGTCGAAACAGTCAAGGTATCATCCGTCACTGCAACAGATGCGCTTTTTAATTTCTTATTATATCCTCCAGGAAGGGTTTGGGCTGTTATTCCTCCGGATAAACATAACAAAAGACATATCAACTTCTTCATTTCATTACTATTTTACTTTGTTTCATCCAATAAAACTAGTCCACTTATCCACTTTCCACCTTTATCATAACTTAATAGTGCAAACCTATTTAGAAATTAAAAAGGAGCTGTGTCAAAATACACTATTCTGTCATCCCGGACTTGATCTGGGATCGCATCCTAGACTGATAATCAACATTTAGAATAAGATGACGGATCAAGTCCACCATGACAAAACAGGATTTTGACACAACCTCTACATAAGTAAATACAAATTGTTGTTATCTCCTAATTTTGTGCAGGAGTATTTCCCGTCTTCTCCCAATAAGGATTCTGATAGATTGGGCAATCAGTACCTTCTCCATCGGAAGATGCAACAGTAAATACTTTCTGTGGAATAGGATCCAGATAATAAGCCATCATCCAACGCATACCATCTTTAAATATATTACTTACATCTGTCCTATTCATAAATCGATAATATTTACTTTCTGATTTAGGAGACATAGTAGCACTACCACTTTTGTCCGCAATAATTTCAGAAGGATCATACATGGCATAATTGGAATCCCAGAAATTGAAACCTTCCATAAAATACGGTTTACTCTTCAGTTGATCCAACGCTCTCCAACGCTTCAAATCCATCCAACGGAAACCTTCTCCCATAAACTCGCATCTTCTTTCGCGGCGAATATTAAACAAACGAGTATCAGATAATAATTCGCCTGCAGTATATGCCGCCCAATCGGTTTCCGCTTCTTTTGCAATATTTGTATTTTGATCTGTAAGATCCAAATCCGGATTCACACCAGCTCTTTCACGAATAGATTTCCAATACATTGTTGCACTTCCGTCAAGAGTTCCCGATCTCAAATAACAAGCTTCGATATAGTTCAAATAAGCTTCCGTTGCACGGAACATAATCTTAGCCGCCTGTCCTTTTTCTAATTTTTCTGCCGCATCAAAAGAAGCTCCTTTTCTCGAAGCATAACCTGTCGGATTACGTAAATTATTATTCGCATTAAAAAGTTGCGGTTTGGGTTCAACTATAATCGCATACTCTCCCGAAGGACCTGTCGTTGCTTGATCCAAATCATTAAGTTGCCCTTCCTCTTTTAAGAACAACCAAATACGTCCATCTCGGTCAAAACGAGTATCAGAAAGAGTTTTATCACCTTTATACCCTGAGTTAGAGGCATAAATAGGAAGACCGTTTTTCATTAAATAACAATCCACACCACTACGAGTATAACATACATTTGCCGATCCTTCTATTCTGCGAAAAGCCTCATTAGTCACTCCTAAAGCTCTGGAATAAACCTTCCACATCAAAACTTCGGGATACGCTGATTTATCAATTGCCGAATACATATTGACATAATCGTTTTCGTAACAAGCTTTTGCAAAAGCTGATGAGCCTCCTCGTCTGCAGCAGCATCCATACCGATCATCGATGCCATCTTATTGGTTGTTAACGGGAAATGGTCAGCAACCTCTTTGGCATTTTTCATGGCTACATCCAAAAAATATTCTACCTCTTTTTCCAAACTTCCTGCCGGATACTGATATCCTTTATACATTACCTCTCCCGGCCAACCTTGACCACCAGGAACAAATGGTGTTCCTTTAAAATTTTGTAACCACGTAGCCTCATAAAGAGCGACCCGAGAAGCCAAAAGTTTAGCACAATAAGAAGATAATCTCAGATTATTTCCATCAGGCGATTTGTCTAACATCAATTCTGCTGCTTTCTGCAAATCACTCAAAATGAAACGAGCCACTTCATTACGCGGAGCACGACGAGATGAATCTGTCAATATCTGCAAATCATTGGGAAGCACTGTTGTCACAATAGGGAAATCACCAAATGTCTGCAATTTACCGAAATAAGCATTGGCACGTATCATATACATCTCACCGATACAATGATTGATCATGCTCTTTTCACCCGTAACTGCATTTTGCTCCAAACGCAGATCAACCTGTTCAAAAAAATAGTTACAAGCTCGGATAGTTCCAAAATCCCATTCGCCACCCTGATCCACGCCGACGAACACCTGTGCCTGGTTACTAGCAAATTTATTGGAATAACTACCGTATTGACTATCGGTCCCCCCATCATTATCATAATAATTGACGCCATCAAAATTATAATAATTCATCGTATAATACCCCAACTGATCTGCATCGTTAAAATAACCTTCCGGGGTGATTGAAGACTGAGGAGCCTCATCCAAAAAAGAATCACAGGATGTAAAACCGATAACTCCTCCCATCAAAATTGCTATAATAGATTTTTTCATTGTTTTATAAATTAAAGTGTTACACTTAAACCGAATGAAACCGCCTTATTAATCGGGTAGTCACTTGTTTTCAATGTTTCCGGATCAAACATATCTGTTTTCAATCCATCTATTGTAAACAAATTCTCGCATGACAAATAAAAACGAAGCCTTTGTATATCTATTTTCTTCGTCAACTTAACCGGTAACGTATAGCCCACCTGAAGATTTTTCAAACGGATATAGGCAGCATTCTGTAAATACCGTGTTTGCTTCTGATAGTTTCGACCGTCACCTGTTGGATAAGGAAGATAGGCATCCGAATTGGCTCCGAAGAAGCTACCTTCAGGACGCCAATAATCCATACAACCTTGCCAACCGGCACCCCCCCCCACCAGTAACCGAAGAAAGTATGCGCATCTGCTGGCCAAAAATCACGATGCATTACACCTTGGAAGAAACAGCTCAGATCGAATCCTTTATAATCTGCATTCAAACGGATACCAAACGGAAATTTGGCTCTATCATTACCGATTTTCTTTAAGTCTCCATGATCCTTCAAGGTATTTTTACCAGTTGTGATCACGCCATCACCATCCAAATCCGCATACATAATATCTCCTGCCTGCCATCCGCTACCGATACGTGACTGGTCCACTTTCGACAAATGCTCTTGCATCTCTTGGTCTGACTGGGCGATACCTTTTGTTTCATAACCGTAAAGATCCCCAACGTATTCACCGGTGATATAAGTTCCTAAACTTCCGGTCAAGTTAGGATAGCTTGTTATCTTCGTCTTCGAATTGGATAAAACCAAACCTACGCCGTAAGAAAGCCCGCATTCCAAACGATCTCTCCAGTTAATACTCAATTCAAATCCTTTTGTACGCAAAGATGTATTATTTTCTTTTGGATTTGCTGTTCCTAATATATTAGGCAATTCTTGAGCCGGTCCTCGCATATCTTCCGTATTTCGAACGAAATAATCAAACGAACCAGTTAAACGATTGTCCAATATGCCAAAATCAAACGCACCATTTACCGATTTAACTGTTTCCCATGTCAAAGAGGAAGATACTAGTCCCGGCATTCCGACCGTATTTACTCTCAATCCGTTAACAATCATACCATTATTTATACCTATCGGTAAATTCACATAAGTAGGATAATAAATGGGATTTCCATTATCATCTGTCACATTCTGATTACCCAACTGTCCATAAGAAGCCCTCAGTTTGAAAGTATTCACATAATCAGCCAGTGGTTCCCAGAATTTTTCATTTGATACATTCCAACCGGCAGAAAATGAAGGAGAGAAACACCATCTGCTACCTTTACGGAAACGGGAAGATCCATCATAACGCATACTCACTTCAAACAAATAACGGCTATCAAAATCGTAGTTCACACGACCAAAGAAACCGGCAGTAGACCATGCATTCAGATTACCACTGACAGATGGAGGAATAACAGATCCATTCAACCCTACACCAGTCGTTGTGTCCAAAACCCTATAACCATCAACCAAAATGCCATTACGATAGGCATTATAGCTTCTCAATCTTTTATTTTCAGTCTGTACACCGGCTAATATTTTAAAATGATGCTTTTGGATCGTATTCTCATAGTCCGTATACAAGTTGGTGGTCATGAAGTTAGTCTTCGAATTAACCTCTTGGATATAAGAATTCGAACGGTAACGTGTATAAGCCCACGGCTTTCCATCGAAATCATGGTTATAAACCACCTTACCTTCTTCATTACTATTATACATATCCGTTGCATACGTAAAATTACCGACAACCCTCCAACCTTTCAATGGCGTAATAATCATTTCCCCATGTTGATAAAGGTTATCGACAACCGACCGGGTTGTTCCTCCTTCTGCCAATCCTAATGGAGAAGATGGCCATGCAATCAGATAACCATTACGGTCATAAATCGGGAAATTGGGAGCAACTTCATAAGTAGCCATAGAACCAAAAATACCTCCAGCCGAATTTATCTCTAATTCTGTCGGGCGGTCATAATCCTGACGTTGCCAACGTGTACCGAATGAGAAAGACATCCAATCGGTAATCTGGGCATCCATACGGACACTGGTATTATATTTGTTCATCTTATCTTCACCAAATGCAATAAGTCCATCATTTTTCTTGTACGCTCCGGAAGCATATAACTTAAATTTATCAGAACCGCCACTGACACTGATGTTATGCGTTTGCGAGAAGGAATGGCTTTTATAAATCTCCCTATACCAGTTGGTATTACCAACACCTGCCGCTGTGTAAGCATTTTGCCATGTTATGGAAGGATTGTTCGTCCATTTTATCAACAGATCCTGCGGTACAGTCGTATCCGGATGACCGGACGGAGATAAAGGTAACTCACCATTCACAAATTGGCGAATACGCTCTACTTGTTCCGCACCATACTCAATATTTCCACCATTACGCAGCGATACTTCATTTCGGTAATTCACAAAATCATAACTATTCAATTGATCATACCACCTGATAGGCATATCAAACTCGAAATTGTTATTATAATTAATGTTTAATGCACCTTCCTTACCTCTTTTTGTTGTAATCAAAACAACACCAAATGCTGCACGGGCTCCATAAATGGAAGCAGCCGAAGCATCTTTCAATACAGAGATAGACTCTACATCTTGCTGGTTCATATTAGCCAAATCCGCAGCATCTATAGCAGCGCCATCCACTAAAATAAGCGGTTCGGCACCCGAGTTGATGGATCCCATGCCGCGAATGTTCATAGACGGATTGGAGTTCAACTTACCATTGCCCGATGTGATATTCAAACCCGGAACAACCCCTTGAAGAGACTTGTTCAATGAAATTGAAGGACGGTTTTCCAAAGCCTTTGTATCAACCGTAGCTACCGCAGCAGTCAGGTTCACCTTCTTTTGTGTACCATACCCGACTACCACAACCTCATTCAATAATTCACTATTCTCCATCAATGTAACCTCTACGGAGTTTTTATTTTTTATCGATACTTCTACCGGAACATATCCTATATAGGATATCATCAATGTTGCACCCGGTGCAACATTGATGGAAAATTGTCCATCAATATCAGTTATAACCCCATTAGTATTGTTGCCTTTATCCACAACATTCGCCCCAATAACCGGGTCTCCATTGATGTCCTTCACAACACCTGTGATCTTTTTTTCTTGCTGGATTACCGGATTCATGACGTTGGCTAATTTCTCTTTTGATGACAAAACAATATAAGCCCCGTCCACCGTATACTTAATACCAGTTTCACCAAACAACTCTCCTAAAACCTCTTCCAAGGGACGTTTTTTGGAATTGACCGATACTTTACGGTTTACATCTACATATTTGTCATATACAAATAAATAATCAGTCTGTTTTTCGATGGTATTCAAGACATCCCGCAGTTCTGCATTATTTTGTTTTACAGTAACCTTGATATTCTGGGAATTGGAATTTCCTGCATACAGACTGAACGCCAATGCAAATGAACACACTGTGGTTAGCTTCATGATTCTAAAAAAGTGTTTACACCGTTGGGTTTTGTCATAGAAAACCCACGATAAGAATTTTTTATTCATATCTTTGTTGTTGCTAATTGATTAATACAGTTATTTTTAATTGTGTTAATTGGATGCCGGTGAGTGTGGGGACACTTATCGGCATTTCATTTAAGATTAACTTTGCTTTTCATGTTTGTTTCATAGGCTGTTTCATTTTTTAGTTAGACTTATTTTATATAGACAATCGTGTTGTCCTCATTCCTTTCAAAAGTATATTTAGCATTTCGTTGTAAAATACGCAATGCATTATCCAAACCGTCGGAAATACGGAATTTACCGCTGCACGAATATTCTTCCAGATTCTTATTTTCAACCATAATGGATATACCGTAACATTTTTCGAAACGTTTCATCAACTCATGAAAAGCGATATCGGTAAAACAAACCAATCCGTCACGCCAACGGAAGTGGTCGTAATCATCGATAGATGAAACCAACAACCGGCCGTCTTTCAGATGAACTTCCTGGTTCGGTTTCAAAAGGACAGGAACCGAAACGGCTGAATTATCCGTAACTTTCACGGAACCTTCCATCAAGGATGTTGAAAATTCCTCCGTATCCGAATAGGCCTCCACGTTGAACTTTGTACCTAATACTTCTATATCACATTTCCGGGTATGGACCACGAAAGGAGATGTCTTGTCATGCTTCACTTCAAAGTAACCTTCTCCATCCAACTTCACTTCACGTTTCGCTCCGGAGAAAATGGCCGGATAAACCATCTCCGAACGGGCATTCAACCAAACTGTCGTTCCATCCGATAATGTCAAATTCACCCGTTGTCCCGCCGGAACAGTTATCGTATTCATAGCAGCCAGCAGTCCTTTCTTTTCAGATACATAGAAATACAGCCCGCAAGCGACCGTTATGGCTACCACAGCAGCCACCTTCAACATTTCACGCACGAAAGAATGTATCCGGAATCCGGAACGTTTTCGTTTCTGTTCCCCTTCCTCCTTTCCTTTAACGTCTTCAGCACTTCCTGCCAGAATCATTGCATCAAAGAACTCACGTTCCCTGAGTAATTCCTTCTCATTGGCAGGAGTGGCATCCAACCAGCGGTAGACAGCCTCCTCTTCTTCACGGGAAGCTATACCTTCAAAATATCTATATAATGTTTTTTTCTCCATTTTTTCGCCTTTCTATTTATTAAGCGTTTAGCTGGAAGATATCCCTAGTGGAAAAGTGATTTATTTTGCAAAATACTTCAAATAAACCTGATTAGTCTTTTATTTCATCAGTAAATACAAAAATACGGGCAGATAATCTTTCAAGGCGACACGCAGTACTTTCAAAGCCTTGGTGATATGAAACTCGACTGTTTTTGTAGAGATACCCAACGCTTCGGCAATTTCTTTATGACTTTGATTATTATAGCGGCTTCTGATAAAAACATCGCGTGTCTGTTCGGGAAGTGAAGCCAGCGCCTTATCGACAAGACTCTGGAGTTCGTCGGAAAATATCCTTTCCGGATTGCAGGCTTCCAGGGTAGCAATACGTAAATTCAGCCTGCGGGTTTCATATTCCTGCAGGTATTCTACAAAATCCTCCCGGGTACGCATCCTGCGCAAATGATCCAGACATTTGTGTTTAACTACCGTCAGGATATAAGCCAGAATATTCGAATGATCATCCAATGTCTTCCTGTTTTCCCAGTAATACATTAAACTCTCGACAGCAATATCTTCCGCCGTCATTTCATCATCCACATACGTCCTCGCAAAGTGTGTGAATCGCCCTTTGTAGTTAGTAAACAAATGGTTAAACGTCTGTATCTCGGTGCTCTCCTTCATAATAATACACTAATAAATGATAAAGATAAACAAAATATTTCTTGCTACACGTTCCTAGCATAAAAACATTGTATCACTCCTATCTATATCCCCTCTCTGATCGGATTTACTTCAGTGTTGCCTAATACGATCCCCCCTTATTGTAGGTCACACTTTAAGTAAATCGCAAATGTAAAGTCCTACCAACCTATAAAAAATAGCAAAATCTTGTCTTATTTGTGGATTATTATTGCTTATTTTAGGCTGTGAATAGCGAAATACATGAAAAATGGCAAAAGTAGAACTAGGATTTTCCGGTGAACGTTTCATCTATCTTCCTATCCCGATGATCAATCTGATGGAAGATAGTCCACTGACAGGTGACTTGTATCTTTATTCGATGGGATACTTCTCAAGGGCTTCCCATCATTATATCAACCGGCCAACCGGGTGCGATGAGTTTCTTTTCATCTATTGTAAGGAAGGATGCGGCTGGATAGAGCTGTACGGGAAACGGCAAAATCTGGAGGCTAACCAGTTCATTATCCTGCCCCGGAATATCCCGCATGCTTACGGAGCCGATGAGACCAGTCCCTGGACGATCTACTGGATTCATTTCCGGGGAAGCAAAGCCCCTCTTTTCTCCAGCCGTTTCGATAAGCCGACGACGGTCTCTCCTTCTGCCCAGTCACGCATTGAAGAACGGCTCGACCTGTTTGAGGAGATTTTCTTTACGCTGAACGAAAGTACCTCTATGGATCATATGCATTACGCCAATCTGTGTTTTGCCCATTTCCTGGGTTCTTTCCTGTTCATCGATGTCTACCGGAATAACTTCCGCCCAAAAGAGTATTCTGAAAATGTGATGAACCGTGTCGTACATTTCATGAACGATAATATCGAAAACAACCTCAAGCTGGCCGATTTCGCTAATTTCTGCGGATATTCGGAATCATACTTCTACCGCAAATTCGTTAAGGAGACAGGCCACTCCCCTATGGATTATTTCACACGTATGAAAATAAACAAAGCCTGCAAGTTACTGATCCAGACAGACATGAAGGTGAATCAGATCGCTCACAAGCTCGGTTTTAAAGAGTCCCAATATTTCTCCCGCACATTCTCCAATGTAATGGGGCTTTCGCCGTTGGAGTTCAGGAGGCAGAATTTCAGGCTGTAAAACTATTGGCATGGACTGTTACAAAACCGCCTCTGCCGCAGAAACATTATTCCAATATAAAACTGGCTGGCGCATAAGCACCCAATTCCAATTCAAACTTTCCGGATTTAACGGGAATAGGTTCTCCTTTCTTTTCCCCACGTAAATTTACCGGTACTGCTACTGAAGTATTCATTCCTTTTGGCAATGTTATCATCAGTTTCCCCGAAACTCCGGCCTGTTCCCAAACGCGTAACAACGTTCCAGTATTCCCGTCCGGATCCGCACCAAAAGCAGTGACAGTCACTCCCGGGCGAGATACTTCCAGTCCCGATTGAACAGCAGGCAGATTTCCTCTCTTTTCCTTTACAGGTATAGCTTGTAACGGATTACGTGCTTCCAATGCCGAAGTCATAAACAATCGGGATCTTTCTTCCGGAGTAGTGCCTTTTTCAACCGTCCAGATACGAACACGTGAACTCCACGTGCCGGGATACCAATAGCGAAAATTAGTATTCCACTGATTATTATATAAATTAAGATAAACAACCGGCTGTTCCGGTACGTAATCGTCTGAACATTTCCAGCATCCGGGAACACCCAAACTGATCAACGGATGATCTAGCGGACATACGGCAATACCGGCTCCATCCGTACCGGTAATGGTTACACCATGTTCTGCTGTATATAAATGGTGATTTGCTCCCGGAAGAATATCGGTTGCCGGATTCATCACACCTAACTGCCGGTACACATTGAATTCCGGACGATCGATCCGGAAAGGCAAACAAAGCCAATCCGCCTCCGGCCAGTTATCTTTTTCTTTTCCCTGTATAACAACTTCCATATCCATGTAAGGCTGATCTTTATATAAAGATATACGAAGTATAGAAGCCGGAAGATGACGGGATTTATCTGACGGCATCAATAATTCTGCCATTTGGACATAACTATCCCCCGATATTTTCAGATTACCATCTTTCGGAGACGCAGCACGATAAGGGACCTCTTTTTCCGATATCATTCCGGGCTTGTGTATTCCCGGATGAGGCCAATCCCCCGCACGTCCCTGCTGATAAGCCAGCGTATAATCCAATGCCTGCTCAAATGTAAATCGTTCATTCAGATATTGTCCGAAACCAAGATCAGCCTTTTTGTCAACCCATTCCCGACCCGTCTTTTTATCAAACAAAGAAACTATACAACCTTTTGCAGGATCAAAAGTTATTTTATAATAATCATTCTCTATCGAATTTCCCGATTGCCCATGCCCTCCCTTATCCATTGATTTTACAGGAATAACCTGATAACCGCTGGAAGGGATGTTCTTCACATATATTTTCCTACCATCTATTTCTACCACTCCCGACGTTTCCACGGTAACGGATTATACACGACAAAAGAATTCTTTTTACATGTAACATTCGTTGCTAAAGAATACAGGTTCGACTGGGTTATTCCCTGAACGATATCCGACGCATCACGAATATACCCGGTCTTATCCTCCCAGGATGCTTCGAGATCCTTATATTCATCTGCAGGTAACTTTTCGAAAGCCTCGCCATAAGCCTTCACGGATTTTGAGCCGCCCCACGTATGCTCCCCATACAACGCCATTTTCTCATAAGCCGTTGCAATATCTTTCGACACAGAAGCAACCGGAACACCCCAAACACCCAATTGAGTATTCAATACTTCAGCCGAACTGATAAGCGGATGCACTTCCCGCGACAAACGGACTCCTCCCGGATCACTCATTATACCGTGTATCCATGTATCCGGCATGGCGGATTTAACGACAGGCAATTGCGGATTATCTTTCATTAGGGCTTCATAAAAGTCATCCATCGTTCCCATATGCACATTCACATCCGGCATTTTCTCTTTTATCTCCTGAAACAGTTCTTTAATCCGTTCTGCCGTAGGAGGTCCCGAGTTATCACCTGTCACCAAGATAGCCGGCCAAACCGCATAAGGCCAATCTTTTGCCGGCATCAGGTTTACTCCCATCATCGGATCATTCGGTCCTTGCCATCCTTTAGGACACACTGCACAGTTTGTTCCGTAACTGGCCGAATACAAGGTCAAGACCCTTGAACCGTCTGGTCCCTCCCACCAGAACAATCCCGGCGTTTTCACAAATCCGCTGGGCCAGTTACAACCGATATGTAAAAACTTTACACCCGCATGAGCCAATACTGTCGCCAAGGCTCCCGTGTGTGAAGGTTCATCCGTCATCTTGCCGGAATGGGATAACGGCAAATTATATTTACGACATAAAGCCGATGAAAAATTCAATCCACGTGCCATTTCCTCTAGACCACAAAAATCAGAGATCATGGTAAATGGTAATGCATGAGGCACAATCTGCCCGGACTTTAGTTTATTATCCAGTTTTTGCCTGCGTTCCGGGGTTTGCCCCTTCCAATCCTCCATCGTCTTTGACAAAACCCACCCGGGAAGTGTCCAGGCAAATTGCTGTTCTTTCGGCAAATCACCGGAAGCATCCATCACCTTAAAGGCCCTGTCAATCATCTCTGTCTGATAATAATTGACCACATCATTCACCCGATGCGTGTAACCAATATCAAAATGGGTCTTACAAATCACAATGACCTCTCTTACCTTTGTATTATATTCTTCCATAGGCTGACTTTTCACCCAAAAAGGAAGCATACAACACAACATTACGTATGTGCTTTTTACATTCATATCTATTTCAATTCAAAGATAACTTTAGCTTTTATATCATCCGAAGCCGAACCGACCAATGCCTGGAATTTCCCCGGTTCAGCCACCCAGCCATGTTTTACCGGATCATAATAGCTCAACGATTCCTTATCCACGACAAAAGAGACATTACAAGTTTCACCGGGTGTTAACCTGACTTTCCGAAACCCTTTCAATTCTTTTACCGGACGAGGCAAGGATGCCTTTTGATCGTTGATATACAATTGAACGGTTTCCGCTCCCTCACAAGAACCGGTATTGGTCACAGGAATTGTCACGACCAGCTGGTCAGACTCATTCATAACCTCCTTGCTTAGAGATATTTTCCCATACTTGAACGTTGTATAGCTCAACCCATGGCCAAACGCGAAAAGCGGTTGGATCTTTTCTTTTTCAGTCCACCGATAACCGACCCAAATACCCTCTTTATACTCGACCGTCTTTCCATCCCCGGGATAAGCCCCCATGGCATGAGCGGCATTATCTTCCAAACGAGCCGGGAAAGTAAAAGGTAATTTACCGGAAGGATTCGTCTTTCCAAAAAGAACCGAAGCGATGGCATTACCACTCTCCGTACCACCGTACCAAGCCTGAAGAATAGCCGGTACCTCCTTGAGCCAAGGCATTGCATAGGCATTCCCGCTAATCATTACGGCCACCAACCTCGGATTAGCGTCGGCCAATGCCGATATCAAGTCATTTTGACCATAAGGTAGTTCATACGATTTCCGGTCAGCCCCTTCGCTATCCAATCCTTCCTCTTTCGCCAGACCACCCACAAACACGACCGCATCAGCCTCTTTGGCCGCCTGAACGGCTTCCCTCTTCAAGCTGTCTGCCGACACCCCTTTCCGGGAAGAATAACCAGCTTGATACACAATTTCCGTTTGCCGGCCCACCCAATTACGAATACCTTCCAAGGGTACTACTTCATATTTAGCCTGCACTTCAGACGAACCACCGCCATTGGCAGTTGTCCGAACGGCATTCTCGCCAACAACCAGTATCTTCTTCAAGTTCGCCGGATTTAACGGAAGCATATTCTTTTTATTCTGCAACAAGACAATTCCCTCTTCGGCTATCCGACGGGCCGCCTCGATATGCTCTGCCGAAGCCAACGATCCCCAAGGACGGTCGGCCGACATATTGGTCCGGTACATCATGCGCAGGATACGTCTGACTTTCTCATTCAGCTCCTTCTCTCCCACTTTCCCCTCACGGATCAGTTTCAGATAAGGATCGGCCAAATAATACTTGTTAAACGCTTCGGCAGAACCCAAACGTGTCCCATACTCCAGATCCAACCCATTGAAAATGGCTTCCTCCGTATTATGCGTCCCACCAAAATCAGACAACAGCACGCCATCAAACCCCCATTCCTTACGAAGAATGTCCTCCAACAGATATTTGTTATGGCAACAATGCTGCCCATTATACTGGTTGTAAGCCCCCATCACCGTCCAGACTTTTCCTTCCTGAACCGCCGCCTTAAATGCAGGCAGATAGATTTCATGCAACGCTCTTTCATCGACAAGCGTATTGATGCTATTGCGATTGGTTTCCTGATTATTCACCGCAAAATGCTTCACACAGGCAGCCACATGGTTCGACTGAACGCCCTGGATATAGGAAACGCCCATCTTGGAAGCCAGATAAGGATCTTCTCCCATATACTCGAAATTCCGGCCATTCATCGGCGTACGGAAAATATTCACGCCCGGCCCCAAGATGATATTCTTGTTCCGGTATAACGCTTCCTCGCTATATGCCTTGCCAAACAATACCCCCATTTCCGGATTCCAAGTCGCAGCCAAGCAAATCGTAGAAGGGAAAGCCGTACAGGAATCGTTGTTTGCATGGGCATTGTTCCAGTTGCTCCACTCCATTTCCGGACGCAATCCGACCGGTCCGTCCGTGGGGTTATTATCCGGTATTCCCAAACGGGGAACACCCCAAGAACGATATCCGCCATTGGCATGCAACAGTCTCACCTTCTCCTCTACCGTCATACGGGATAAAGCATCCTCGATACGTTCTTCCATCGGCCGGGTTGCATCCTGATAAACAGGTTTCGTTTGAGAAAAACCGGTTAAACTACTTATCACACACAAAAAAAGTATTTCTATCCTCTTTACAAGTTTCATAAGTTTATATATTTTCAATTTAACTCCACACGTTCCTCAACGAAAAGGAACAGGTGGAGCTAGTACAAGACAATTATCAATCGATTTGTTCGATTGTGAAACGATAAGTCAACGAACCCTCGTTCCACATGCAGAAATTTGTATTCCAAAGATTATTACTCAGATTAAAATGAATGCCTCCCTCTTTGGCAGGATATTTCAATGAGTAGTTTATCCCCTTTGCTTCGCCTACATTGACAAGAAAAGCGGCTTCACTCCATATACGGACGGTTCCGGATGAAGTCACCAGATCCACATAACGGTCGATTCCGTGCTGCTGGCGATTCCCCTTTTCCACCACATCGAATAAATCGACACGCCCACCGACTTTTTCCGCCACGATGGAAAGGATATCATCCGTATTGAAAGACAACCAATAGGCTTCCGGCAAACGGACAGCGGGTTTCCCTTGGATAGTCAATGCGACTTCTGCCTTTTTCCCGTTCTTATACTCCAATACGTCCACATACATCTTCTCCGGATATACCCGCCGGTCGACACCCGAATGCTCTGGGAAAACAAGTTCGCTGACTGTCCGTATCCCTTTTTTATCTTTACAGATCTCCTGTTTGATAGTCTGCGCGGGAAGAGAAACGCTTACGGCTTTCGATTTATCCAGTCCCGGCTTGCCTATATCTGCCAAAGCCCATCCGTAATGAGCACGCAAGTAGTTGTCCAGATAGTTTTTATAATCATTGGCATCACACATCTGGTAAGACAATCCTTCGATCTTCAACGCACCGTTTTTCAAAACCGATGCCTGCCAAGGAGTAGAAGAGGTCGCTTTCGCTTTCTTCGTGAACGAAGGAGCTTCCACCCAGTCAATCTTTTTCATTTCAGCCAATGCCTCATCTTGCAAATTTTGAGGCAGATACTGGATCGCGTTATAAATATAGTCATCCAATTCTTTCCACGATGCCTCCGCCTTTTGGAAAGGCGCGGTAGAGCGTGCCGGAAGGAAAAGATCCATATCATACTTGTCCCAATTCTGAAGGTGGGTTTTCACATCGACCCCCTGCGTATGTTCGGCTATCAATCCCAGCTCCAATGCAAAATCGAGTGCTGCATCACTGTTTTTATCTATTTTCTTTTCACGCAACCACCGGGAATAGAGTTCCGACAACGCCCTGAATTTCGCCATCCGCACCGGGGCACTTCCATAGCCGTAAATCCAGGTATCCCCTATCTCGGAAGTAACAACCGGCAACTGATCCTGCATGGCGACTAGTTCCTCCGCTATTTCATTGAAAGAGCAGGCTATCAGACGAGCCTTCGGATAGCGTTTATGTAAATCGGCATAAATAGCCTTCACCTTTTCATAGGAGTGAGGACCGTGATTGTCTCCGGTAAAATTGATCGAGATTACCGATTTTCCATCCGGTAGTACATTCTCAGAGCCATAATCCTGCTGATAAACCAAAATCAGTTCACTGCCATCCGTATCCCTCCAACGGCAAAATTCTGGTACGGAAGGAATCGGGCAAGCCGGATTCACGCCTATATGCAGGAAACGGATACCGGCACGGCTCATCGGGGCCACAATACTGCGTGTATGTCCAGGCACATCCGTCATTTTAGCAGCAATCGTTTTCTTTCCGTATTTTTCATCCAGCTTATGTGACAATAGCAGGCAGGTTTCAAACAAATCCAGGTTCATCGATTCCGATTCGACCGTATAGGGAACCGAATTCCAAACGATATCTCCTCGCCGGATAGCAGCTTCCAGGCGTTTCACATCCTGGGGTGATACCGTATGGAGATATTTCCAGATCAGCCACGCCCCTGTTGTCCAAACATATTTTTCACTAGCATTCTCTGCACGTAGCTTTTCCGACACGTCCAATGCTTTCGGTATAAATTCCGTTATATAACGCTGGGTTACCACGGAACTCAAATCGGTAAAACCGACATCCAAATGTGTTTTGAAAACAACATACACTCTCTCGACAGAGGTATTTACTTCCTGTCCTTTGAGTTGAAAAAATCCTCCCAACGCAATCAGGAGAAATAATACAATTCGCTTCATATACATAGATTTATTTTTTCATGGCATGAATATTTCATTTCAAGTTACAAATATAAAAGCAGCTATCACTATGAAAAATAGCAAATAGCTGCTTATTTAGTGGATTATTATTGCTTGCCAACCATCACCAAACTTTGATACGATTACCTGATAATGTTTCAAACGGGCCTATAGAAGGCGCAACAGTTGACCGTTCTTTCCCTAAGAAATCCTTATCCAATACAAACGGAGTGCCATCGAGATTCTCGAACGGGTATCTTGTCAACTTGGCTACTCCCAAACGTTCCGTATTGACCGGTTTACCTTTCAACCGAGACAATTTAGTTTCCCCTTCGAATGTTATATACACTTCATCCCCAACCTCTTCCACTTTGAAAGAGGGGTTGAACGCATCTTCTACCACACCCTGTTCTTTCTCCTTCATGGGACAAGCACCATTACAGAACAGATTGTCTTCGGCATAAATAGGTCCTTTCACTTCATTCAAGAAATCCAAGCCATACAACTTTTTATCACCCCTTCCTACAAAAATATTGTTATAAAAACGCAGGTCGCCATGTTTTATCGGACTTACACCTTTAAGCTCGGTAGAATGGTTCAAGTGATAAGGGGTAAAACGGGTATAGTCTGCTTGCAAGGTCAACTTTCCCCCAAAAAGATTATTCAAGTAAGCTCCCCCATCCGTTGATTGCATAAGTGAATGAGAGGAAAGGAACAGGTTATTGTCCACAATATACGGGCCATGGGACACTTCTATGAACAAATCATTTCCATTATTATACATCAAATTGCTCGACACGTGTGTTCCTTGCGTCATCCAATCCAACCACATCCCCAACGGACAATCATGGATACGGTTGTTCCTTATCACGGCATCAATCGCCCCATGGAACTTGATCCCGGCAATCTCATACCCGTTATACTGATCCTTTACGTGAATATTGTAGATATGATTGCCATAAACTTCGCTAAAGGCAGCCATCGTTCCACAAATGGCCGTTTGTTCGCAATTATAGATCGTATTGTTACGGACAATGTGAGAACCTATCGTTTCTTTGTTCCAGCCATGGCGTGTCGTGTTGAATACGACTTCTATATAAGAGATATGTCCATCCTTCACGCCGTCGGCATCATCAGCAGGAAGTACTCCGTCGCCGGTTGTACGCTCCTTGCCCAACGTAATGCCTGTACTCTTGGCATCGTGGATGATATTATTTTCTATAATCCAACCTTTACACCAGTGCGTAGCGATTACCCCCACCTGTTCATTCGTCGGCGAAGCCCACTTCGTTCCGGCCTGGCTCATTTCAAACCCTTTGATGGTGATATAATCCAATTGCTGCTTATCCGGATAGAAACAGGTCGGACGGGCTACCACCTCGACACATTCCTTATTGGGGTCTGCGGTACCGAAACGAGCCAGATGGTCGTGTTTTTGTCATCCGTTTCACAATACCAAAAGTCGGTCGTTCCCTCCGAATCCGCCTTGCATATATGCGGCTTCGGATTTTGTAATTTACTCAAAGAATCTACTTCATAGAACGCCTCTCCATTCAAGTAGACTTCCCCCAAATGAGTGACACGCCCATCATTGATAATCCAGTCGCCATCAAACAGTTCTTTATAAGGATTGAAATCACCGAATAGCGTGTTAGGAATCACCACCTTCCAAATGCCTTTTCCCTCTTTCTTCCACCCTTTGATCACTTCAGAACCTTTAATCTCCACCTTTTCCCCTTCGGCTGCCTGATAAACAATCCGCCGATTGTCGCTGGTTCCGCCATACATCGGTTTTATCCATTCCCGATACACCCCTTCATGCACCGTCACCACATCGCCGGGTAATGCCTTTCGAGCTGCCCGATTGATAGTTTTGAAAGGAGCCTCCACCGTCCCGGCATTATTATCACTCCCCTTGGGAGATACATGATACTCTCTTGCTTGCAACATATTACAACACAAGCTGGATACTAGAATAAGATACAGAATTTTTCTCATGATATTAATTTATCGTTTTAAAACAATAACAACAGTTATTGGCTATCATTGTGTCAATAACTGTTGTTACAATTGAATATACACACGTTATCTTAGAGCAAACAACAATTAATATTCCAACTTAACCGTTTCCGCAAAGTTATAACGTTTGCTCGAATTATTCGTTCGCGCACCAATCTTCACATAATAAGTCTTTCCTTTAGTCAGCCCTGTTATCGTCTGTTTATAGGTTGTTGATAAAACTACCTCATCCGGTACACTACTCAAATCGACCATCGGGCTCAGTGCCGTTGTAAAATAATTCGTACCTACATTCGGATTATCATGAACAACAAATACACGGGTATCCAAAATTTTATCTCCAACCTTAGTTCGGGAAATATTCCATTCAACCTCAATGGCATCTCCTATAATCTCTACCTTTTTAGGGTGAATCGATAAATAAGGAGTAACCTTAAAGTCTATATTTTCAGACTTCTTGATTGTTACAGATACAGGTTCTACCGGAAAGAAAGCCCCTTCTACCGGTTGTACATCATAAGTAGCACTGAATATCTTCGTGTTCTTAAATGTACCATCCGCTTTTCCCCAGAAATATTCTGGTGTAGCCGATTCACTCCAACTCGTCTCCACCATCTTTATCCGGAAACCATTCGGCTGTTCAGATATGATAGGCTTATTCGTTGTTTCATCTATCAAACTACCTGCAATTGCAGCATTGGGACCATCCATATTATCGATATCACCACAGGAGATCATGCCCAAAGCAAACAACATACACGCTAATATACTTCTCTTTTTCATCTTGTTATAACTATTAAATTAATAACCTGGATTGTCTGGTAACAAATTCGGATTCTTGGAGATTTCACCTGCCGGCACTTTCGCATAATTGACTTTGACATCATACGTGTACGTAGTACCTACTTCTTCTTTTGTAAAGATATACTTGCCTTCATCATACACATAATAAGGATACAAAGCGGTATATTTCTTATTATTCATCAATTTATCCGCGATTCTCCATCTACGCAAATCCCAAAAACTATGATTTTCAAACACCAACTCCATACGTCTTTCCTTACGAAGATTGTCTTCTGTCAATTGGTTCAACGTATACAATTTAGCACCGGCTCTCTCTCTGACCTGATTAATCAAATCTAATGCCTCTTGCTTTTTACCTAAATAGAAAGCGGCCTCTGCCCTGTTCAACAAAATTTCCGCATAGCGCATTTCGATAAACTGAGTGGTAGAACGTCCATGGATAACCTGACTGTTAGGCATATTCGGATTCTGATACTTCCGAACCAAAAATCCTGTAGTAGTCGTTTCATTATGTCCCATTCCACTTTTACCCATCACTGGCATATCCTTATACATCACTGAAAAGTCAGAAGTCGTTTTCAACTCGCCATCCGGATAGCTGGTCCAAATACCTTTTCGGATTTCAATCGTTTCTCCTTTATACTCATCGTTCGGTAAGATGACACTGGCTCTTAAACGCGGTTCCACGCCTTTAAAGATGTCGAACGGATCGTCATAACGAATCGGTTCACCTTTTTCATCGACCGTCTTTAATATAAATGGATTACCCTCTACATCGTCAAACAGTTCCACGATTTCCAAAGTCGGATTCAAAATACCCGAATATCCTTCCGGTCCTCTTATTTGAAATGGTATTTGATGGACATCCCAACTATGAGTCTTTTCCGGATATTGATAGTATTCAGCAAACACCACCTCCGGATTGTCTTCATCCAAAAACAAATTCCAATAGTTTTCAAATTTATCCGTGTACTTGTTATACAATGAGTATTTACCCTCCAATTTAGAAGCAGCATCGTATGCTGCCTGATAATAACTTTGAGCTTTAGAGGCTGGCATACCTAAAAGTTCTTCATATCCACTGGCCGGAGTATCAAACTGACAAAGAGATGCTGCATAAAGCATGGCTCTTGATTTTAAACCATAAGCGACATACTTATTGATACGTCCACGTTCCAAACTGGTTTCTGGTAACAATTCAATCGCTTTATCCAAATCTTCAGCGACAAATTCCCATCCCTCTTGCTGGGTATTTCGTGGAATTTGCAATTCCTCAATACTGGTTTCCGGGTAATTCTTCACCTCCTTCACCAATGGGACAGCACCGTATCGGTTCACCATGGCAAAATAGTAATAAGCACGACAGAAATAGGCTTCTCCCAACCAAGTATTCACCAAACTTTCAGGGAAGTTTGGTGCATATTGAGGCAAATTCTCAATTAAATAGTTTATTTTCCTTACCCGGTCATACGCCCAAAACTGGAACATACCCCCAGAGGGTGAATCCCAGACAAAAAACAACATATTATTTACCAATTCACCGGACATGTGACCGCCTTGTGGCCAAGAATTCCAAAAATTTTTAAATCCCCAGGCAGTAGCTTGCAAGTCTTGTATGGGCATATCGTTGTATAGCGACGATATATACGCCGTAACACCCGATTCGGATGTAAAAATATCCTTATCCTGGATGATATTAATTGGGGGAACATCCAATGTATTACAACTGGTTCCCAACAGAATACTACTAAATAATATTGATATTAACTTTTTCATGATATTTACCGATTAAAATGTGACATTGACTCCTACATTATAGGTCTTTGTAATAGGATACAAACAACTATATGAATCACTTGGATGCTCCGGATCGATGTATTTCAATCCTGTAAGAGTAAATAGATTATAGGCATTAAAGTAAACGCGCAAATTTTCAATACCCACTTTCTGAATCAATTGCTTCGGGATGGTATACCCTACTTCTGCACTTTTCAAACGCAGGTAATTGACATTCTGGATACTACGGGAAGAGGTCCAATAGTTCGTTGTTTCACCTCCATTATTCGTAGATGGATAATACCCCGGTACCCATATCGTATTCGGATCTTTCGGATCTGCGCCCATCTCGGCTGTATGCCAACGATCCATAAACATAGAAAGTCCACCTCTATCCCAAGTCAAAGGTCTTTCCATCTGTACTTGATTAATAACAGTACCTTTGGCTGCTCCCTGGAATAATAAATTCACATCAAAACCTTTATACGTTCCTGCCAATGTAAAACCGAAGTTAATGCGCGGAGCTCCTGACAAATCAATCGGGCGGGCATCATTATCGTCAATAATACCATCTTCATTCCAGTCTTCATACTGATAATCACCCGGACGAAGGATTGAATTACCTTTGTTGTCTTGAACAGGGGCATTCCAGATCTGATCCATGGAATAGAAATAATCCACGAAATCATATCCCCAATAGAAATCGCTATAACGATCATTATAATTGTCACGCCAATTCCGATAAGAATTATTCGACTCTGCACGCTCAATGTATTTGTTCATCGATCGGGTATAAGAGACATTACCGGAAACTGTATAATGGAAATCACCAATTGTATTCGTATGAGACAATCCGATTTCAAAACCGCGCGTCAAATCACCATTCAAATTTTCCTGAGGCAACGCAGCACCTAATGTACCGGGAACAGATAATACTCGTGTAGACAACAGATTTGTCCTGTAACGTCCGAAGATATCTCCTTGGAAACTCAACAGCCCGTTCCACATATCGATATCCAAACCTAAGTCAGCCATACGAGCTTCATACCAAGTGATGTTCGGATTCGCCATGCCACGGAAACCTAAACCGCTGATAAAAGAACTACCTAACATATACCCTCCACTGGGATAGGTATATCCAGATAAGAACTGATAAGATGAAGCGGCATCATCTCCCAAGATACCATACGTACCTCGAATCTTCAAATTATTGACAAACGACAATGCCGAGCAATTCTTAAAGAAATCTTCCTCTGAAATACGCCATGCACCTAAGAAAGAAGGGAAGAATCCCCATTGAGCACCTTTAGCGAACATAGAAGAACCGTCATAACGAAAACTGAACTCTGCTAAATATTTCGACTTGAAGTCATAATTTACACGTCCCACGAATGCCTTATTTGCCAAATCATACAAGCCTCCGGCATTGGACGTTGCTTGCTGATTTTTGGTAGCTCCTGCAAAAATCTCACTTACGGCATCCATCGGCAACTCCCTCTGTGCGGCGAAATTGTCACCCTTATTGGTTGTCTCTTCGTATAATGCCAATATTTTCAAATTATGAATTTCATTAAATGTACGTTCATAATTCAATTTTAACTGTAACAATGTCTTTTCATTTTTGGCGTAACTACGACTAATTAAAGAAGGAGAATATGCCTTAAATGCTTGATAAGAATCAGAGGCTGCTTCATATTCATACAAGCTATACTCTTTTCTAGAATAACGATTATCTGCGTTATCGTAATCATAGCTATACATAGCACCAGCACTTAACCCTTTAATGAAAGGCACTGAATAATCTACAGAAAATGTACCTTGAAATAAATATTGCTTATTTTTCCTAAATCCACTAATATCAGCTGTTGTCAAAGCTATCGGATGATAAGCCCCCGGCAATTGTTGCAAATAAGCCGGATTATTATTGGCATAAACCGGTAATGTCGGAATATGCATCCATGCCGCTTTGTACACTTCCCAAGCATCCATGATAGGTTCATTCTTCGTACCCATCATAGCATTCAATTGCATACCGACTTTCAGGTTTTTCGTTATCTGTCCATTGATATTCGTACGCACATTGTAACGATCATAATTCAAATCGCCACTGGAATAGAAACCATCCTGTTTCAGATAACCAAAGTTCATGAAATAATCAATCTTTTCAGACTTACCTTGTGCGCTGATACTGTGTTGTGTTTGAGGTGCAATCTTGTCAAATCCGACATCCGACCATTTGGTCTCCGGCTTCAAACCTTTACGATACGCATCAATCTCTTCAGCCGAGAACATCAAACTACCACCTTTGTTGATGGAGTTTTCGTTGGTCAGTTCCATCCATTCAGCCGCATTCAATGTCTCCGGAATATTGGATGCTTGTTGCCATCCTACCGATCCATTGTAATCCAAAGTCAGTTTAGACGTTTTTCCTCGTTTCGTTGTAATAATAATTACACCGTTGGCTGCCTTCACACCATAAATAGCAGCCGAAGCATCTTTCAAAACAGAGAATGATTCTATTTCATTCGGATCCAGACGATCCATATTGGAACGAGGAACACCATCAATAATAATCAATGGAGCCCCCATACCACGAATCTGCAAATCCGAGTTATAACTTCCCGGCTCCCCTGATTTCTGAACGACACGGACACCCGGTATTTTACCAGAAAGCATATTCTTCACATTCTCATTACGAGTTTTTACTAACTCTTCGCCACCAATATTACTAACAGCGCCAGTCAATGTCGCTTTTTTCTGTGTTCCATATCCCACAACCACCACTTCTTCCAAAGCTTTACTGTCTTCCTTCAACGTCACATTGATAACAGATTCATTCTTACTGCTAATTTCAGTTGAAGCATATCCTATATAGGTAATTATTAATGTAGCATCACTTGATGCTACATTAAGGGAGAACCTCCCTTCGACATCCGTTATCGTTCCGTTCGTTGTCCCTTTCTCCATGACGTTGGCACCGATAACCGGTTCGCCATTCGGATCTTTTACTGTTCCCGTTATTCGCTTTCCTTGTTGTTGCTGTTGTTGAACTGCTGTATTTCTGGTAAGGAATATATGCCTGTCATTTATCTTATACGATAAATTATATTCCTTTACCAGATGATCCAATATCACAGTGATATTGGATTTAGTCTCTTGGAGACTAACCGGCAAATCATTCGGGATATCTTTACTATTGTAGAAAAAAAGATATTCCGACTGTTTTTCAATTTGTTTCACCACATCATAGAAAGTACCATTTTGTACGTCTACCGATACTTGAGTGGTTTGTGCATAGGTATTAGCAGAGATGTGCAATATGCATAACAGCGTAAATAATAGTGTTAATTTCATGATACGCCTTATTTTTGGAGACAAAAAGCAGGGCAACCGCACCAAAATTTCTATTAAAATATGTTTTGTGGCATAAATCATTAAAATATTTCAAAAAAAGTTGTGTAATTGGGGAATAAAGGTAATCTTGCAGATAGAAAAGTCTTAACTATGAAAATAGAACCTTAACGACTGGATTTTTTACGTGAAGATTTTGCAAACCAAAGTCTCTTGACTATGATTCGTGAGATCTTATAAGAGGTCT
>NZ_QSDP01000219.1:0-1682 GCF_003463685.1 Parabacteroides sp. AM58-2XD | reverse complement strand
ATTGAAGACTGGTCAGATTGAAATATGTCAAATATTCGTTCAAGTAAATAATCTTGGTATCCATTCGTACCTAAAAGCAAACGTAACACAGTTTCATCTATAAATGAAGTATGGAAGTCTATACCTTTATCTTTCACAGATAATAAACGACTGAAAATTTCATCAATGATGTTTTTAAGTACATCAAATTCTATTTCAACATCTTCGCTTAGTATCTGACACACAAGATGTAAGCGACGATTTATTTCGGGTAGTAGCTCCTCTATATTTAAAATATCTGCAATAAACTTTGTTGCATTACTACGACCTAATCTACCTGGTTCTTTTGCCTTAAATAATGATGCTGTCAATTTAACAACTTCTGCCCAATTCGAATTATAAACATAATCTTTCAAACCACCACTTAAACTACCTTCTTTCCATTTTGTGTTAAATTCAATAGCCGCAAAGTATTCTTGAAAAGTTAGGTGCACAAAACCAAACAAAGCTTCTCCATTTTCAGCAAACCCTTTCTCAAATAGAAATCCAGCATCTTCCCTCAGAAATGATATTATATCATTGACATCTTGTTTCAATTCCTTTTGAGGCATATAAGGATATATCTTCGAGTATTCATTAGTAAGCATTTGAGTTAGTTCTCTTTCGGGAATTAAACCAGATGAATAGTGCTCATGAATATGAAAGGCTATTAGGGCTAATAGTTCAATAAGTATTTCTCTATCAATATTATTTTTTTGATTAGCTCTAAGTTTAACCCAATTATCCAGTAGTGTTGATGTCGCGACTTCATATAGTGCTACTCGTTTTTCCGGCAATTTACTTCCTTGATAATATATTAATGCAATAATGGTTATTAATAGGGGATTTTGTGCCAGTCTGTATACAGATTTATTTCGTTTTATAGAACGGTATAATTTTCTTGCTTCTTCTGCAGCATTTTCAAGATTATTATCTGAATACGAAGATATTGATGAATACCAATTATTTAAGAATAAGTATATCTGTTTGTCGGAAAATCTATCAACTTCGAAATGGAAAAAGTAACCACTTAATCGTGTTTCTTTGTAACCAACGATTCTAGAAGAGACTATAATTTTTATTTCAGGATATTGAGCAGTGAAAGAATTTATTTTTTCTACTACGTTATGCCTTTGATTAGTGATATTTATCTCATCTAGACCATCGATTAACACAATTAATTTGTTGTTTTCTAAAATCTTTGAAAATAACAAACCGTATTTAGTATTAATATCTATAATGAACTCTGACAAACTTCGTCCCGTATCAAAAAGGTATTTTGCAAATTCTGTTGCTTTTAGATATATTGGGATATATGTTTGTAATTGCTCATTACCAGCCCTATGTGCACATATAGTATATGCTAAATACTTCAAAGTCGTGGATTTTCCCGAACCAGGATCCCCTAAAATGACAATCTTATTAAAATTCGTTAGTGCAGTAATAATATCATATGAGGTTTTCTTATCTTTTGGGATGTTGTCATCTACATTATTTGAAAAATCGAACTTAAATTTCAATGGTACATATATCTTGTCTATATTCAATCGAACTAAGGTGTTATTTACTCGCGGAGAAAATCCCTTAATATCAAAATATGTGTATAAATTTTTGATATATTGATCATATTCGTATAAGCCTTTACAATATAATTCCATTTATCA
>NZ_QSDP01000218.1:0-1765 GCF_003463685.1 Parabacteroides sp. AM58-2XD | reverse complement strand
TAAATCTTAAGATTTATAAAGGTGAGTAATCAAATGAAATATTTATATATAATTGCTGTGAAATTGTGGCTATACAGTATTATTTGAGCGTTTTTACAACGCTGCCACGTGTTTTAATAATAATTTATATGAAAAAGTTATCAAAGCTTCGTTTGAAAAATGTAGATCCTGTGGAATTATCTAAAGATCAAATGAAAGGGATTTTAGGGGCTACAGGTTGTTCTGCTAGCAGTTGTGCGGGACCTTGTTCATTTACTATGAATGGTCTTCATTATTCAGGATCCTGTGGTTGGGACTCTTCTTCTGATTATTTGGTGTGTGGATGTCAAGTGTGAATTTTAGGAGGTAGAAGCTTTCTTAATGGATTATTGGAATAGCTTCTTTAGATTTAAAAGTTTCCTTTTGATATTTATTGATATATTAAAGAGGAAACTTTTTATCATGTATAATTGATCTTTAATATTATGTGTATATGATGTATATTATAAAAATAACAATTTTAGTAGTCTTGTTAATAGTCGGTTTGGCTTGTTCTAATAGTGATAATAATGGTTGTGAATATATTGATATAGAGAGTGCGCTAGTTGATATAAAAGAACTCTCTGTTATGGATATAGGTGAGTCTGTTTCTTATGTTTCGTTAGAAACAACCGAAGAATCTCTAATAGGAAAGAGAGCTTATGTTAGGATGTTGAAAGATAAATTGCTTGTAGGTTCCTTTCAACAACCTATAAAGATGTTTGATAAGAGAACAGGTGAATTTATTCAAACTATCGGAAATATAGGTCAGGGAGCAAATGAATATACATTACAACATAATATTCCTGTTTTTTGGATAGATGATACAGCTGAAATTATTTATGTACAAACAGATGGAAATCGAGTCCTACGTTTTGATGTGAATGGGAATCCGTTAAATATTATAAATTTGCCTGATAGTTTTCCTCGTTTAACAACAGTGTCTCAAATTACAACAGAAAATAAACTGTATGTTTATAAACAAACTCTATTTAATAAGCTGGATTATAAAATTTTAATGTATGATATTCTGAATGGGAAAATACATAACTTTTTTTTAAATGAGGATGAAATTATACCTTCTGATTTTTCTCAGACTCCAATTTCTTTTTCAGGTTTTGGTAATATACCTGTTTCAACTAGCTGTTTGATTTTTACATTGAAAGACGGTCGGATGGTATTCTCCTATACAGAAAATCCTTGTTTATGGGTCTTTGATAAAAATGTTTATTGTAAAGAACATTTTAATGATACGATCTATCAGGTTTTAGAAAATAAAATGAAACCTAGATTAGTCTTTAATTTAGGGGATAAACATTGTGATTATAAAGATAGATATAATCTCGAAGGAAGTTTGAACAAAATTGCAATTGATTATGTATTAGAAGGGAAAGAATGTCTGTTCTTTGTTTTTCAGATGAACTATTACAATCTACAAGATGCAAAAACCTATTGGGGATCTTATAATAAGAAAAATAAATTAGTAAAAGTGACAGATAAGCTTCATATATCAGATTCTGTAAATGGAATTTTTCTAGAGAATTTGCAAACAGCTACATCTGATGGTCAGTTTGTCGGGTTAATAGAAGCTACTTCTTATATAGAAAAGATGAGTAATAAAAAAACTTTTGACATATCAGAAGATAGTAATCCAATAGTTGTGATAGTCAAATAATTATATTGTGCAATGAAATATGTGAATATACTTGTAGAATTATTGCGTCTTTTGGATGTGAAATATACTACT
>NZ_QSDP01000217.1:0-1929 GCF_003463685.1 Parabacteroides sp. AM58-2XD | reverse complement strand
ATTCGTATGGCAGATTTTACCAGACAAAAATCGCATATGGGAAAGAATTACGCAAAAAACGGTCGCTTGAAAACATTCATCTCTCAGTCAATACAAAAAGAAAGGCTGTGTCGTAAATCTTAATTACGACACAGCCTCTTTTTGTTTTAGCAGATTAAATCTGCTTCGTATGTTACACTATTTATTTTAAATTCAGCACACTCTTATCGCCTGTAATTTCTACTTTTGCAGGAGTGGATTTACGAGTGCAGTAGTCAAACTCTGCCGATTTATCGCCGCTAAACGATTTCCATTTCAGTTTCAGCTTAACAGTCTTACCTTCTGTGTCCGGCAGTTCATCCAGTTTGAAAGCGACCAATCCGTCACCTTCCGTTCCGTAGACATCTCCGTAAGCATTGTGACGAAACTCTACTTCATAAGGATTAGCCGGATCTTTACTTACCAGTAAGTTTACGAAATGAGCCTTGCTACGATCTCCCCACAATGTTCTGAAACGGAGTGTCAGGTAGCCATCTTCTGCAATTGTTACCCAGTCCTTAATCATTTCTACTGGGTCTGTTCCATATACAGAATCGTTATCCACTCCCAGATCCGGAGCGATTTGTTTTGTCAGAATACTGTCTATCCAATTAACATGGACAGCTTTAGTATAGCCTTCACTAGGTTCGTTTACTACACTGAAATTGACCAGTGCTCTAACTTCTTTATCTCCGTAAGGCGAAGAAGTCAAGTTTGCCGGTAATAATGTTGTTGAGTCATCCAATTGCAGGAAGAATGAGTTATCACTAACCGGTTTTACTGTCACAAGGGCGTTTGGCGTTAGATACCCATAATAATAGTTATCATCATCATCCAAACAAGATTGAAAGGTTAAAGAAGTAAATAAAACTCCCGTGGCCATTAAAAATAATTTCAACGTCTTCATAGCTTAATATCACTAAATTATTAAATTGTTTATACCAATGAAGATGGATAAGAGCCTGAAAATGCTGCAAGAGAAGTTGATAAAATATATTAATAGAAATTTATACACCTATTGTATCTCCTGATCAAAGAGAATAGGTATGCCTTGTAGTCCTGCGAAAGATTGTGCCGGTTTTCCTTGCGTGACCACCACAAAGGCTTGCCTTACAAGTTTGTTGGCGACAGCAACGACCGCAACCTTGCCTGGCTTGCCATTAGACCGCAAACAGTCGAAACATGCCTTGCACTCGGTGTTGCACCTAAGTGATGAGAATGCCGCCACATAGAGCTGGCTTCTGAGGCTTGAATCCCCGTTCCGGTTGATGTGACCTTTGACATTGACTGACGTACCGGATTGTTGATAAGTAGGCGACAAGCCCAAGTAACGGGTAAGTTGCTTGGCGTTATCAAAGTAGGTAAACCCACCGGTGGCTACGATGAGCGCGGCTGCCAGCGTTAATAAAAGTCCGGAAAAGTGTTAAATTTAAACCTGGCAAACAGTTGCTGGAGGCTTTAAATAAGTAGGAGGAGGCTGTTTAATAAATCTTTTATTAATATTCGGCACTTGAACAGAGATGTTTTGTCAATTTTTGTTGCTCATGATATAATTATTTATATTTTTGTGCTTCGATTTAATAATAAGAAATATCAAAAGTAAAATGAAAGAGTTAGTAGAGAAAATTAATGCAGCGATTGCAGAATTTAGCACAAATGCTAATGCACAGGTTGAAAATGGTAACAAAGCAGCAGGTACACGTGCTCGCAAAGCTTCTTTGGAACTTGAGAAGTTACTGAAAGAATTTAGAAAAGCATCTATCGAAGCAGCTAAATAAAATTTTATTTCAGTTATAAGAGAAGGGGGTGTGTCAAAATGTACATATCCCCTTAATTGTGTTGCAAAGCATGTAAAACAAAGAGTCAAAAAAACGTTATAAACAGAATAAAATGTTTCCTTTGTAGAGTTGT
>NZ_QSDP01000216.1:0-1982 GCF_003463685.1 Parabacteroides sp. AM58-2XD | reverse complement strand
ATTGGAAAATTGGAAATTCTCAACTAAATGATAATGATATATAGGTAATTTGTAACGAAATGACATATAATATAAACGGTCAATTTGAGGAACAATAACAGCTTTAGTTCTGTAAATTAAAGTTTTTTCAACTTTATCCCAAAACCATTTTATTAATCCAGTCCTTCCTTCTAAATATAACTCATGCGCATCATACACAACCTCTATACTCCTTGATATTCCGCCAATATACAACAATGTATTCAAGTCGTTACAATGTATAATATTGGGAGATACAGTTTTTTATTATCTTATGTATTTGCCTATAATATGATATAGCACTAAACAGTCTTCCTATAGCAAAGGAACTATATTCACTTCTTAACTCAATTATATCAAAATCATAATTATCAAGACTGTCATTCGTATTAAAAGAAGATACAACTAACGTAACATGATGGCCAGCTTTTTGAAGTGTATAAATTTCTTTTTGTACTCTTCCATCGTACTTAATATCACCAATTAATAATACAAGAATAGATTTCATATTTATATTCAATTACTTAATTTCTGGATGGTCCCTCATTGATTCTCTAACCATATCTACATCTTTAAAAAAGACTGTACTATATGGACTGTATAAGCGATAATTCAAAATTTCAGGCTTAGGTGGGAATGGCATAAAATATCGCTTTATTGGATAATATGATATACATATTAAAACTACAAATATTGAAAACTGCCTAGTTAATAAACATAGTTTTTTCTCATACAATAAATAATAACAGCAATTTGATATTAGTATGACATACTCATACAATAAATAATAACAGCAATTTGATATTAGTATGACATATATTATACACAAATAACTTTGGAAACGATAGAACAACGGAGCACCCACATTTAATATATCCAACAAAATATAAACTAAATTTATTTGTATTATCCAATCATAGCTATCACCCACATTTAATATATCCAACAAAATATAAACTAAATTTATTTGTATTATCCAATCATAGCTATCATTTCTCCTCATGCAGTAATAATAAACAAAAAACAGAGACACCAAAACACCTGAAATTAAAGCCTTTATAATCGACAATATTGTACCACTAAATTGATAGTTTTCATTAGAAAGATAATTTGTTGCTTTAGAGCCAAAATCACCAACATTTCCCCAAATTTGTAAATATAATAGGTATTCATTAATAAATGGATATAAAGATAATAGTACGCAAAAGATAACAAAAGAACAAATCAGTAAAGTTTTAGTAGGTTTCAAGATCTTAACTAATGGTAATATAAATATGATTATAGAGCTAATATGAAACAATGATGCAATGCATGCAATAAAATAATACTTCACCCATTTATTCTTAGTAAATGAATTTATAGACCATAAAAAAACTGCAACAGCCAAAGCTTCTCTCATAGCATCAAAACACAAATTAGCATAAAACAAAACGAAATAGATAAAAGCACTTACATATATCATCTTAGAATATCTTTTTATAAAATGATATATAGAATAATTAATAAAAGTCGAATGAAACAACTGAAATATCACATAATCACTTCCTATCTGTTTACATACTCCAATTAAGATATTCCATCCAGGACGCCTATTAATATTACCTAATATATCTTCCCAAGAGCAATCAGAAATAGCTAAAGAATGCGTGTATTCATACATGTAATCAGCCGTATCATTCCCAATCCTATATCTAAAAGCAGCAAGAAACCATAAAACAAAGAATACTACTTTGAAAACAGTATTCTTATATTGACTAGAAGAATATATATCGTATTTTACAATACAGAATATTAACGATACAACGATACAAATATAAATCATCGTGCTTTGAAGAATATATATCGTATTTTACAATACAGAATATTAACGATACAACGATACAAATATAAATCATCGTGCTTTCAACAAAATAAATATTTATCCAGCTTTACGATTTAACAACTTCAAAATAGAATAGAAGCTA
>NZ_QSDP01000215.1:0-2008 GCF_003463685.1 Parabacteroides sp. AM58-2XD | reverse complement strand
TGTTTTTTGCTTCTTATATTTTCATTTTATTTGGCACCTCTTTGGCACTCTTAAAATATTTTACCTAGATTTGTAATCTAAAACTTTAATATCATGAAAATAGAAGGAAACAGCACAGACAACCCTAAATTGAAATCAAAAAAGTTATCTAATGGACAAGAAAGTCTAAAACTTTAATATCATGAAAATAGAAGGAAACAGCACAGACAACCCTAAATTGAAATCAAAAAAGTTATCTAATGGACAAGAAAGTCTATATTTAGAATATTATTTGGGGTATCGAAAAACTACAGATCCAAATACTGGAGAGGAAAAAATACACAAGAACCGAAAAAAGAAAACCTTAAATCTATACATAACCTCCAAACCTAAAGATGCAGAACAGCGTGAAGCAAATAGAAGAAATATTGCCATTGCTAAACAATTAAGAATGGAAGAGGAACTAAAACTCAAAGGTGGCAAGCTTGGAGTTAGCCTCATTAATTCTCCTAAAGAAGATTTTTTTGAGCTATTTCAAGCTTACAACGACAAATATGACAAAAAAGACTATCGCATGATGACGGGCGCTTTAAAACGCTTTAGAAGTTTTATAGAGGAAGAATACTCGATATACAAATACGGTATAATGCCAGAACAACTAACAAAAGAAATGATGGAAAAATTTGTTCATTACCTACAAAAACACAGTAAAGGAGAAGGAGCAAGCAACTATTTTCAACATTTCAAGAAAGTTGTAAAGTACTTATGTGAAAATGATGTCATAAAAAAAAATCCTTGCAATGGGGTAATATGCAAAATAGACAAAACAGCACTAAGAAAACATATATTAAGCGATGAGGAAATAGAAGCTATGATAAAAACAGAATATGTAGGGCAAAATCCTAATGTAAAGAAAGCCTTTTTATTTTGTTTATTTACTGGACTTAGATTTTGCGATGTCAAAGACCTAAGATTCAGCAATATAGACTACACCAATAATATGCTTAAATTCGAACAAAATAAAACAAAAGGACACAGCAATACAAGTAATGTAACATTAAGCCTAACAGAAAACATACGTCGCCTCATAGGAGAACCTACACAAGACAACAAAGGCAATAATATTGATGAAGTTATATTCAAGTTACCTTCTTATGAATGTTGTTGTAAATCTCTAAAACGTTGGACTAAAAAAGCAGGTATCACAAAAAATATCACTTGGCACTGTGCGAGGCACACTTTCGGTACTATGCTAGTAAACATTAATACCAACCCAGTCATTATAGCAGCTCTGCTAGGACACTCTGGACTAAAATATGTAACAAGATACACACGAGCCGTCAACGAAAACAAAAAAACTGCCATTGAAAGCGTTTCAGATAAGTTCAAATTATAAACCATTAAAATAGTATGTTATGTCAATAGATGATCTTCCTGACGAATATTTTCGAGATTATGTTATAGATGAGTGTGAATCATTAATCAGACAATTAACTTCTGATGATGGAGAAGAAATGATTCCACCTATATCTGATAGTGAGGCACCTAAATATTTAGATCAAATCTCGTTTGATGCCATACGCAAATACATTGAAGATAATGGATATTTAGATTACATATTAGAGGATCTATATGAAAAAGGAGAGATTGAATTTGTAGACATAGACACAGACCATCACTACAAATTACAAGCAAAAAAAGAACAAATAAAGATTATTTATGATGAACTAATAAAAGAAGCTTTCATTGCAGGTTATATAACCTTTGAGGATTTTTACTATGCTTGTACTGGATTCAAGAAGCCAGACTCATATATGGGAATCAAATGGATAGCCCCAAAAATTCATGTGGATTTTTCATTAGTCGATTATTTCAAAATGAAAAAAGAAAATGGAAAATTGGTCGTAATGTATTCGGTATAAATCTTTTAGCGCAAGCCAATTCAAACATATACAATAACAAGAAGGGTATTCCCCAAAACAAAACTCATTGATAGCATTCTAAAAAAAGCAGATTTAAAACCCTAAAA
>NZ_QSDP01000214.1:0-2049 GCF_003463685.1 Parabacteroides sp. AM58-2XD | reverse complement strand
TGTTTAATAAGACTAATTTCAATGATGTCAAAGAACAATTTAATCCCCTTATTCCGGGATTATTTGATTAATTAATAACTCGTCCCGATTTTAACGGGACACTAGTGATGTGAACTACTGAAATAAACAGTATCTGTGTTTGAGGCATCCTGAAAAATCTCAATATCCCTGCTTCCAATGTACAGGCTATCATTAGTGGTAATTATTTCTTTTGTAAAATAGTGAGGGGCAGCAACCAAAGCTGTGTTTAATGCCGCAGCCTGATTGATCTGGGTATCGTTCTTGGTGTTACCCCAACCAACGACCCAGTATTTGCCGGCCGGGAGGTTGAGGGGGGTTCCCTGATTATTTCTTAAATCACCCTGATTTAGTCCAATCGTTTCTACAAGTGCTCCGTTTTCGCTATATACATACATATCCACTTTTTCTATTTTTTCAGGGAAAATATCCTTTGTCCCGTCTCCGAAGTATCTGAAGATTAGATTTGTGTCGCAACTATCCAGGTCTTCTTTGATACAACCGGTCGTCAGGGCAACCAATAGCATAATGCTGAAATATTTAATTCGTTTCATATGTTCTGTATGTTGAAATAATGATGAAATCGGATATTATTGATCCAAATCGAATCCCGGAGTGATGTATTCAACAGCCCAAGGCTCGATTGTAACCTTTACCAATACGTTAAACTGTATATTCTGCAGGTCGTTGTCCAGCATCGGGATCAACTCGACTTCCATATTATAGATCGTACCGGCTTTAAAATCGGCGGCTGTCATTTCGGTATTCGTATCTTTGAAATACTTTACGATATTGGCGAAACGGACCGTGTTAATCAATGTCGGGTTGAATACGTTTACATCAGTCGATGACAGGCCTGCGATATTAAGATCAGCCAGGTCGAGATGTATTTTAGGCAGCTGGTCGCCCGGGAAAATATTGAATGCATAACTTTTGTTGGCCGGCAGTGTAAGAGGCAGATCTTCATAGCTGCCACCTGTGTATTTGCTATAGCTGGCATATGCAGCTGCATCTATGGACGAATTATTAAAGAGCCACTGGCCTTCCTTAATATTATTTACTGAAGTTGCATTATTATACAATTCTGTAGCACTTGCCGGGTCCTGATAAACCGTATAGAAGTTGTTCAGGTAGATGCCTTTCAACTTCGGATTAAAACCTGTCCAGCTTACTGTCGCTTTGTGCGAACTGCCACTGATCACGCGGGTGAATTCAAAGGATCCGCTGTCTTTGACTTTGATATTTGTAATTTGCAGACGGGCCACTACCGGCTTAATGGATACATTGGCTGTATAGGTCTGTCCGGTAGTCGGATCCGGGTCGACCGGTTCGCTTACGATTGGTGTAAGGTCGTCGTCAAAACCGAAGTACAAGACTTCAGAACCTTGCTGTTGAGCGAGTGTCGTATTGATCTTGTTATCTGTAACGGCACTGCCCGGATTACCGTAAACATATACTTTAGATACACTTTGCGGCACGTTGACAAACTTGAATCCTTTATTCGGGCTAACCAGTTTATCCCAGTTTGAATCCGTAATTGCATCTTTTGTGATGGTCTCCGATTTAACTACTGCGCCACTACCGTCTGTCAGATTGATAAGTATGCTGTTGACATTCATTGTATCGGCAGCCAGGAAATTTCCGGCTTCTGTCGATTTGGTTTTTACTCCTGATAATCCGGCTAACGATACGGAAATAGATTTTGTACCTTTACTGTCGGGAACGGGTGATTCGTCATCTTCGCTACAAGCAAATAAAGTGGAAGCTGCGAATAATGCTATAAATAAATTTTTGATTTTCATAACTCTTTGAAATTAATGATTAATACTCTGTGGAAGTCTTTCCTTCCTGTCTGTCATTAGTGCTCTCTTTTGCTCCGGCTAAGCATAAGTATGGCCGTACATATAAAAATATACCTTAGTTTTGGCAGATAGAATTTCGATAAGATAAAAAAGATAGATTTGTAATATGTCAAACCATTGAAAGAAAGGAAGACAAAGAGTGAACCAGTAAAAAAATGGAATAAGATTC
>NZ_QSDP01000213.1:0-2089 GCF_003463685.1 Parabacteroides sp. AM58-2XD | reverse complement strand
TAAAATTCTTATCGTTAAAATATTTTGCATGACTTATTTCTATTAATTCGTTACTTTTATCTGAACAACTGATAAGTAATAATAAAAAAATAATGTAATTGATGTTTTTCATAATTTTTATGTTTTTAAGTTGGGGTGTCAAAATTCTTTATCCTCACTTGCTTGACATAGTGTCACAAAACACAGATCTTATATATTGTTGCTTCTAGTGTGATCTCGTGTCAAGTAACGAGAATAAGGTCGTTTTTACACCCCAATTTTGTTATTTGTATTCTGAACTTTGTTGTTGTTTTAGATATATGGATGATCTATGGAATATATCTCATAGTCTACAAGTATCTCTCTAGAAGAAATATAATTGAAATCTTCGGGAGTAGAACAACATTTAGTGCCAGAACTTTCGTTGTTTGCCAACGCATTTATATTCATATAGGGTAAGTTCTGTATTTTTTCTCATGCAGTACTTGATGAGAATTCAAAATCTGATAGAACTTACTATAAGAATGATTGTTAAATCTAAAATTTAACATGGTGAAATGCGAATACGTTAATTTATGGGCATACCTTATCTTTGGGATATTCATCTTGGTCACCTAAGATGTCTCCACTTGATAGAACGCATTGGTCCCCTGGATCAGGACAACATTTTGTTGTAGAACCTTCATTTCTTGCCAACGCTTCCACATTGGCTAGTGCTAGCTCTGAGAGCTCAACACTTTGTTTGTTCTGCTGGTAATTCCAGCCGGCTGCAACGGCCATAGCAGCGATAAGAACTGCCCCAAAGATCTTTTTCCTCATGATCTTAATTGGTATTTAATTTGTAATTCAGTTAATTTTCTATCTTTGCCTACTCTCTTGGGCTTAGATATTCGAATGATATAAGTTTTATTTGATACTAATATCATTCTGTTTCTTGATTTTAAGTGATTTTGATATACCTCCTTTCTTTTTAGGAGAGCAGTCGGGGAAGTTTGCCGTAACGGTTGTCAGGCTATTAGGCAGACTTCCTTTTTGTTCCTTGACAGAACTTGCTCTCAGGTTACATAAAAATAAACTATTTTGTTTGCGTTATCTAAACACCCCTGTTTATGCTCCCTAAACACGGTTGTTTGTGATGTCCAAACAGGAGTGTTTAGGGAATGCAAACAAAAGCAGTTGTTCTGTATTATTCAATTTCAGGTCTGTCACCACCCTCTTCTCCTTTGACGGCACCCACATATACGATGCGGTTAATACTGCGTGGTGTTTTTAGGAAACGTTGCGTATTTCCTGAATATTGCGTTGTCACCGTCATTTCATATTCTCCGTCAGTCAACCCTGTGGGAGCGATGAATATCAGTTCCGAAGGATTGTTTGTACCGAACATGTCGGAAGTAACTTTTGTCACCGTGTCGTCTGCCAGGTTGCGGAAGGTGATACCGACCTTTTCGTCTGTTCCCTCGATGCGGATACGCGAACCGGTGATGCGGAAGTTACGTCCCGGCGTGATATGTCCGTCTTTTATGTTGTTGCTGCAATCCTGAACGCCGGTGATATAAATAGTGTCAGCTTTTTCACCCAGGATTTCAACTTTGGTATTTCGTATTTCTTCGCGCAGGACGCGGTTTTGAGTGAATGCGACGTAGATGTCGTTTTTTGCCGGATTCCATTGTCCATCTTCGACCGGTCCGATGAAGCGGGGAACGGCGTAGAACAATCCGGTGTTGACATTGTGCCCATTCATCAAAGCTCGTGCCACGATTCGTTCGTAGAGGGTGACTACGTGAACGAGTGTTTCCCGGCGCAGGCCGGTGTCTTCTTCGCGCATGTCTTCGTAGAGTTGTTCGTTGTCAACCGTACCGGCGGAGTTGAGTACTAAGATACGGTCGTTCGGATCTTCTGTCAGTGTGTTGGGGGCTAACCAGCCTTGGAGTTTGTTGCTCATGGTAATATGTATTTAGGTTATTATTATGAGATTTTGCATTTTATGATTATTGGATTATCATCTTCTTTTGTGTCTTTTATTAATTTTGATATTTTTTCTGACGTTTTATTGTTTTTACTATATGTAAAAAGTTCTTCAGGTGTTAATATATATAATAAATTATTT
>NZ_QSDP01000212.1:0-2188 GCF_003463685.1 Parabacteroides sp. AM58-2XD | reverse complement strand
GCCGGGATCGTTGATCGTGCCGAAGCCGTGGTGAGGAACAGGCGCCTCCGACGGAGAACCCACGTCGGAAGGGATATGGGGGTAGTAACCCGAAACATTCAGTTCGCTGGCTGTATTGCCTTCGACCTTGTATTTGGCTTTGACAGGAATCTGCAACTTCACTCCCAGACCGGCGTATATGCCCCATTTTTCCTCTTCGCCGAAATGGGTCTGGTACATTGCCAACAGCGGGATATCCAGCAGGAAGGCGGTCTGCTTCTCTTCCAGGTTCTTCAACCGGGCACGCAGTTCGAACTCACGCGGGTGGCCGGAGAAGTCATCGTCGTCGGTCATATTGCCCAGTTTCATGTATTTATCGTCGGACATATCACCTGTCAATTTGCCTGTCGTTGCATAACGGGAGATACCTACCCCCGTCGAGAAACCCCAATGACGGTTGAAGAAGTAGCTGTAACGGAGGTCTATTTCATACCCCAGTTTTGCGTTGCGCTTGCCTTTCTCTTCAAAACCTTCGATCTGGTAGTTCAGCTTGTAACGGAAGGAAGAGGAACCGACGCCGCCCGATACCGTCAGGTAAGAGGTCTTTGTTGTATCTTTCTTTTCCTCCCGGTAGTCCTCGCGGTATTCCTGACGCTGGCGCTGTTGCTGCTGGCCGTTGTTATACTGGCTACGCTCTCTACCACCCGTTCCTTGCTGGGCCGAAACGGTGGTGGCAAGGCAGCCTGCTGCGAATAAAAAGATTGTTTTCTTTATGTTTGAAATTATTGTTGACATATCTGTTAGCTTATTTTACGATGATTTTATGAGTTGTTGTTCTTCCTGAATCGGTGGTTACCTTCACGATGTAGCTGCCTGAAGCCATATTCGCGGGGATGGTGGTTTCGACTGTCGTAGTTGACTGCTTTTCGACCAGTTGACCGTTCAGGTTATAGATCTCGATGACTGCCGCCTCCGAGGCTTCGCCAGGCATGCCCAGCTTAACGGTTATCGGACTGTTCTTCTGCACCATCGTCGGGTAAACGGTGGTTACGGGGAACTGTGTCAGCGTATCGAACGTGATCGGGCAACTCACCACATAGCTGTCGTCTGCACGGTAGGCCTGGATGAAGTAACTGCCCAACAGGCCCTCGGGCACGGAGTAGTAGATCGAAGTGCCGTTCTTCTCGATTTTCTGCCCGTCATGATACCACTGGAAACGGACAAACTCGTTGTCCGGATTGGTGATGTACAGGAATTCGTTCCATTTCACCAGGACTCTCAGGCCGTTCTTGCGCACCGTCACCGTCACACTGCTCTCCATTCCGCAGTCGCCGTATACATCTACGTAGTAAGAGCCTTCCTTGTCGGGCGTCAGGGCAGCCTGGTAGGTGGCCGAGGTTGCTCCTTCGATCGCCTCTTTGTTGAAGAACCACTGATAGGTCAGATTCAGGCCACGGGCTTCTACGCTCAGGGTGAAGGCGTCGCCGTCACAAACGTATACGGACTGCGGTTGTTTGGTGATCATCGTGGTTTCCAGCATCTCGATTTCGAATGGATGTAGTTCCACCAGGCCCGGGTCGCTTTTCTTGCGCACATACACGTTTCCGGTGTAAACGCCCTTGCCGATTATCCGGTAGACGGGCACTGTGAGATAGTCGGGAGTCACATCTTTATAGTCGGAATCCGTAAAGCCGGCTTTGAGCGCTTCGTCGGAGAAGCGGACGGAATATTCCAGGATATTGTCCGGATCGAGCAGGCGGAATGGTATTCTGAATTCGCTTTCCGAACCGCAATGGGAGGCGATGTCGCCCAGTTCGATCATACCACCGTCGCGGATGATGATGGTGTGGACGTAAGGAGGCTCGGTGTAATAGGCTGTCAGGGCCACGCTTTCACCGTTGTAGAGTGTCAGCTTGGTCACCGTATACACGTAGGTGCCGACCAGCGTGTGGGCTTCGCCCCGGTTGAAGGTGTAACGCTCGGTTCTCGGAACGGCTTCCTCCAACGGATAGTGGTAACCGGCGGGGGTGGCGGTGTATTCGATCTCCCAGCGGTCATAAGTGATGTTGTTGAAACCGACCGGACGGATCTGGACGTAGACCGGTGTGCCTTTCACCACGCTTGTCGTAGTCAGATTGTCCACATCGCGGAAGTCCTGAAGCTGGTTCGACGCCGTGGAGACCGACCATTGCAGGGCGCCGTGCGGGCC
>NZ_QSDP01000211.1:0-2278 GCF_003463685.1 Parabacteroides sp. AM58-2XD | reverse complement strand
GCCCGTTCCAATGGTAAGGACATACAGTCCCGTCACCGCTTCAAGCGGCAGCGCAGGGGCAGCAACCACCAGTTCAGGAAAAACAGCACGAACCCGACGGCAAATGCTGTCCAGATTCTCCCCCAAGTGATTTTCTCACCCTTGACACCCTTCGTACCCAGACAGGACAAGGCAAGCAAAAGGACGGAAAACAGCTTCGTGTAGAGAATGGAATGGAACAGCCCCGCCGTGCGGTCGAAGTTCAGAAGGATTTTGTCCACCACGCCGATGTTCACGCCCCACAGCCGGATGGCTTCGTAGCAGAACCAGTACACGTTCATGACCACTAAAATGATACTCACGGCACGCAGAAAATCCATGATTTTCGCCAATGCCCTCAAATCGTCTTCTTGTTGTGACATACATTGATTTTTTAATTGTTGATACTCTGATTACATACCCAAGCCCTTGCGTTTTTTCTTCTTTTTGCGCTTCATCGCCCGGATGAAAGCCTCTTCCTCGGCATCTACCGCCGGACCTTCGGGAGTGAGCAAGCCCATACCGCCCGATATATCTTCACTGTCGTAGGCGGTCTGCCCGTGTGCCTTGTCCGCAGCATCCACAGGGATGGATAGCGGTATCGGCGGTTGTCCGGCGTATGGCAGGGTGAAGTGTTCCTGCAAGGCATTCGCCGAAAGCTCCTTACCCATGCGCGAACCGTTCAGCACGCATCCCGTGCGGTGGTCGATGAAGGTAGCCCCATAGATGCGCCCTTCCTCTGTGTAGCGCAGTACGGTGTCGATGCCCTTCTCTTTGAGTTGGGATACAAATTTGTCCTTGTCATAAGTGCCTTGCAGCACGGAAAGGACGGTGCGTTTCGTCATGTCTGCCAGTTTCCTATCCTTGATTTCCGATTTGGAACGGACAAACTTCTTCTGTACGGCTTCATAGCCTGCGGACTTCCCGAAAAGCGAGGATTTGAACGGGTTGCCCACCTTGTTACCCTTGTCGTCCGTGACGGAATAGACCAGCCCGTGATACTCCCGTCCGCGCACGTTGCCCCTCGCTTCCTCCACCGTCATATTATATAAGGAAAGGAGCGCACGGTATTCGCCCATCGTCTGGAAACGGTACTGCCCATTCAGAGCCTTCACGGTGTTGCCTACCTGCTTCTTCACATCACCTGCCGATGCGGCCACCTTGCGCAACGGATTATCCAATCTCTGATTTTTACGTTCTGCCGGATGCAATCCGTACTTCTGTTCCAGTTCCCTGCGGATACGGTCGCTGCGGCGGTAGAGAAAATCCCGGTTGAGCCTTTTCCCGTTCTCGTCCACGTTGACCGTCACGATGTGCAGGTGGTGGCGGTCGATGTCCTCGTGCTTGAATACAAGATAAGGCTGGTTTCCGAAACCGAGTTTTTCCAGATACTCGCGGGCGATATTCTGCAACTCAATATCGGTCAGCACATCCTCCGGGTGCGGGTTGAGAGAGATATGCACCACCGGCTTCTCGATCTTCATCTGCGGTGGCAGGAAGGTGAGAAAACCCTCCATCGCCTTGCCTATGTCCACCGTTCCCGAACCGTCATTGTAGATGCGGTTGGTGGTGAGAAGCCGCCCCTGCGCCTCGTTAATCTTCTCCCCGTTGTAGGCAATCGCGCCGTACAACGAACTTCCTACACTGATTTTTGCGACCATTTTGCCTCCATTTCCCTTGAAAGTTCCACAATCCGGCGGCTCAGTTTCACGAGTTCGACGGTGTGTTGCTCTAATTTGTAGAGCAACGCCATCGCCTTTTTCTCTGAAAAATGCAGCCTCAGTTCCTTCACGACTTGGTTGTAATTCGTACCCACGGCACGGAATTGTGCATGAAAATCCGACAGTTTGGTGTAATAGTCCACCAACGTCTTGTCCACCTTCAGCACCTTGAACGGTTGCCCGAAGAAGTGCGCTTTGAGGAAAACAGACCGTGCATAGACACCCGATTTTCCGAACATGGCGAGGAAACGGTTGTGTTCCTCCTCGTTGAAACGGACGGTGTACCGGTACACCGCCGGATCAAGTTTGGGATTTCTCCCTGATTTGCTTTTCCTTTTCTCTTTCATATTACTTTGGATTTAGCGGATTGACGGCATAAGCCGCCGCTTCGGATTACAGCACCGCAGTTCTGAAAGGCTTCCCGACTTCGGAGGGAAAGCCCGCCCCCTGCAAGGGCAAGTGCTTTTCGTGGCTGCTCAAAATATTTTGAGCGGCTGAAAAGACATCTTGCTATGTTCAGGTGAACATAAAAATCCGTC
>NZ_QSDP01000210.1:0-2323 GCF_003463685.1 Parabacteroides sp. AM58-2XD | reverse complement strand
CCCTTAAGATGTTTTACGATTAATTTAAATCGTAATAATAACATATTAGATATAATTCCAAGTAAAGAAGATGCTATAAGCCAATATACAAGACACATAACACAAACCAATCTAAATATAAGGTTATAACTTGGTTTATAAACAAATCTATGCCAAAAAATGATATGATGTTTAGCTAAAGCATAAACAGCTTTTTGTGTACGTTCATAGCTGGATCCCCCCCCATCTAAATGAAGAATATAAATATTTGATATTCCTCCAATTTTATAACCCAACTTGTAATATTTATAAAAATTAATCTGATCATCAGGCAAGCTAAAACTAGTCAATTCCAACCAGCGTTCTTCCTCAAATTTTATTTTTCTTGCAATTTCAGTCTTCACCAAATAACAAGCACCAGGTGCAGTTTGAGCTTCATACAATAACTCCTTTGAAAAATCAATATGTTCATTATATGACCAACCACCGGCCATGTTTATCCTAGTATAATGCTTTTTTTTATTTATTATCATTGGTATAGCCGAAGCAGTTAAGACACACATTAAAAATGTAGACAATGTGGTTCTAGGAACCATCTCTGGAATAATTGGAAAAGTTACGTCCACATTCTTTTCTACTATGGGTTTAAATAATCTTTCAACCATAGTAGACTCAAATTCCAAATCATCATCCAAGAACAAACAATATTCTGATCTTGCTTCAATTGCTCCCAATGAACGTTGAGAAACAATTCCCTTTTTGCTATAAACATAACGTTCATAACCTAATCTCTCCAGAGGCAAATCATATCCTTCAGCGAGAACTACTAATATTTCTTTAGGTTTAATCGTTTGACTGTCTAAAGATTTTAAAAGTCTCATATACTTGTCTCCTGCCAAACCTAACGTACGAATGACAGCCGAATATTCTAAATTCATAAGCCTTAATATTTATTTAATAGATTAACCCACATTTTCATCACATTATCAAGATGATATCGTTGAGCAGTTAGACGTGCTGAATTCCCCATTGACACTAAAAGTTTTTTATCTTCAATAAGATTTATAATGGCATCAGAGGCTTCAACAATGGAATCATTTTGAATTAAATATCCATCAACACCATCATGAATGATATTTTTAGGTCCATGAGGACAATCAAAACTAACAACAGGTAGACCAACATCCATTGCCTCAATCAATGTCAAGCCAAAACTTTCCGTTTTGGAAGTACAAACATATATGGATGCTTCAGAGAAAATGCTCTGAACTTCGGATGTAATACCCATAAAAAATATATTATTTTGCAACTGTTTCGATTTTATTAATTCTATAAGTTCATCCTTATATATTGGATTACCCTCTCCATAAATTTCAAATCTATATTTTGGATACTTTTTAATAACTAGTTCCGCTATTTCAATAAAGAGTTCAAACCTTTTCACTTTATTCTATTCTACCTACAGTAACTATCTTAGTATAGGATAAATCTGAAATATAAGCAGATCCCTTTGTTGGATTAGGAATTACCTTGATATTTTTTTTATATTTAAAATAGGATAAATCTGAAATATAAGCAGATCCCTTTGTTGGATTAGGAATTACCTTGATATTTTTTTTATATTTAAAATAGCCCACCTCTTGAGGAGTCAAAACTACTACACTATTATAAAAATGTTGAATAAAATCATCTATCCAAACTTTAACACCTCCAGATTTTCTTTGATATTGTGAATCATGGTATTCTCTAACTAACATAGCCTTACCTTTTATAAAAGGTAAAAACCAAAACTCATATCCAAAATTCGGAACAACAATTAGAATCATGGTATTCTCTAACTAACATAGCCTTACCTTTTATAAAAGGTAAAAACCAAAACTCATATCCAAAATTCGGAACAACAATTACATCAGGCTTTATCTTCTTCAGAAAACTAAAAGTTCTAAAAAAATGTCTTGGAACAAGTTTCAAACATCTAAAAGAATAGAGAGACTCACATGTATAATCCACATTATAATTTATATTCAAATCTTCATAATGAACTTTTGGAGATATAGGATAGACAAAAGGTTTATCTCCTTGTTCATAGGTTAACAAATAAACATCATTACCTGTTTCTGCCCAATAATTCAATTTCATAATAGTTACTCTTTCAATTCCACCATGAAGAGCTATTTGGCCTGTCAAATACAATACTCTCATCTTGATATTTTATGTAAAAAACGTAATATAGGGAAAAACTCATCTTGATATTTTATGTAAAAAACGTAATATAGGGAAAAACAACTTTGCATATATAAGAATCATAAATGAAGAACCAAACCATAGTAACTTATGTTGAATA
>NZ_QSDP01000021.1:0-67356 GCF_003463685.1 Parabacteroides sp. AM58-2XD | reverse complement strand
GGCTTTAGCCACATTTCTCTCAGATAGAAAGCTTTAAGAAATGGGACTAAAGTCCAAAGAGATAGATTCTTTACTAGTCCGTCAGCTAAAGCAGACGGCAAATAGACCTGTAATAGTCAAGTGAGGTTGATGACAGGATAGTTCAATTTTGATAAACATTGAAACAATAAATATAACAAATATAAACTATGTCAGATTACAAATTAAGCCATCTACAGGAGCTGGAAGCAGAATCTATCCATATCATACGGGAGGTTGCTGCTGAATTTGAAAATCCTGTGATGCTTTATTCTATCGGTAAAGACTCATCGGTGATGGTCCGGTTGGCAGAAAAAGCCTTTGCTCCGGGAAAAGTGCCGTTTCCTTTGATGCATATTGATTCCAAATGGAAGTTTAAGGAAATGGTTCAGTTTCGTGATGAATATGCAAAAAAGTTCGGATGGAACCTGATCGTTGAATCAAATATGGAAGCATTTCATGCCGGTGTAGGACCTTTTACGCATGGAAGTAAGGTACATACCGACCTGATGAAAACACAGGCATTGTTGCATGCCCTCGACAAATACAAGTTTGATGCCGCTTTCGGTGGTGCCCGTCGTGACGAGGAAAAGAGTCGTGCCAAAGAACGTATTTATTCGTTCCGCGACAAGTTCCATCAGTGGGACCCGAAGAACCAGCGTCCGGAATTATGGGACATTTACAATGCCCGTGTCCATAAAGGTGAAAGTATCCGTGTCTTTCCGTTATCCAACTGGACTGAACTGGATATCTGGCAGTATATCCGCCTGGAGAATATTCCAATCGTTCCTTTATACTATGCCAAGGAACGCCCTATCGTTGAACTCGACGGTAATCTGATTATGGCTGACGACGACCGTTTGCCGGAACAGTATCGCGACCAAATCAAAATGCGTATGGTCCGTTTCCGTACACTTGGCTGCTGGCCTTTGACCGGAGCGGTAGACAGCGATGCCGATACAATCGAAAAGATCGTGGAAGAGATGATGACAACCACTAAAAGCGAACGCACCACTCGTGTAATCGACTTTGACCAGGATGCCAGCATGGAACAGAAGAAACGAGAGGGTTATTTCTAATTTTCAATTTTCAATTCTCCATTTTCAATTAAATTATGGCAACATTAAATATAAAAGAATTCCTGGACAGGGACGAACAGAAAGATTTGCTTCGTTTCCTGACGGCAGGTTCGGTAGATGACGGTAAATCGACCTTAATCGGACGTCTGCTGTTCGACAGTAAAAAGATATATGAAGACCAGCTGGATGCCCTTGAACGTGACAGTAAACGTATGGGAAATGCCGGCGACCATATTGATTATGCTTTATTGCTTGACGGTTTGAAGGCTGAACGTGAACAAGGTATTACGATCGATGTGGCTTATCGTTACTTCAGTACGAACAACCGCAAATTTATCATCGCCGATACTCCGGGACATGAACAATATACCCGTAACATGATAACCGGCGGTTCGACTGCCAACCTGGCTATTATCCTGGTGGATGCCCGTACCGGTGTAATTACACAGACCCGCCGCCACACTTATCTGGTTTCTTTGCTGGGTATCAAACATGTGGTACTGGCTGTGAATAAAATGGACCTAGTCGACTTCGACGAACAAATATTCGATAAGATTGTCGCTGATTATAAGGCGTTCGTGAAATCCTTGAATATTCCGGATATCACTTATATCCCGCTTTCGGCTTTGGATGGTGATAATGTGGTGGATAAGAGCGATCGTACTCCCTGGTATGAGGGACCGTCTCTGTTAGATTTCCTGGAAACAGTGCCAATCGATCAGGATCGTAATTTCGAAGATTTTCGTTATCCGGTACAATATGTATTGCGTCCGAACCTGGACTTCCGCGGCTTCTGCGGTAAGGTATCCAGCGGTATCATCCGTAAAGGAGATACGGTGATGGCTTTGCCTTCATGCAAAACATCGAAAGTGAAAAGTATCGTTACTTATGATGGCGAATTGGATTATGCTTTCCCTCCCCAATGCGTTACCATTACCCTGGAAGACGAAATCGACGTTTCCCGTGGCGAAATGCTGGTACATCCGGATAATCTGCCGATGGAAGACCGTAACTTCGAATCGATGTTGGTCTGGATGGATGAAGAACCGATGGATATGTCCAAACAGTTCTATATCAAGCATACGACTAACCTGACACGTGCCCGTGTGGACAGTATCCGTTATAAGGTGAATGTCAATACAATGGAGCAGTTGTCGGTAGAGAACGGACAGTTGACAGCCGATAGCCTGCCGATGAAACTGAATGAGATCGCCCGTGTTGTCTTTACGACCGGAAAGGAACTGTTCTTTGACCCTTATCAGAAGAATAAACAGACGGGAGCCTTTATCCTGATCGATCCGATTACCAACAACACGTCGGCTGTCGGAATGATTATCGACCGGGTGGATGCCAAAGATATGGTGACAGAGGATGCTCTGGCTGTATTGAACCTGCCGGAACTCGGAATAGGCGAAGAACATTATGAGGCGATTCGTACGGTATGTGAAGAATTAGGACGCCAGGGCGTTCCTGTGAAATGTATAACTGAAAAACAATAAAATTTATGGGGTTGATGGAATTCGATAAGCTACCAATCAATACATTGGTGGGAGCGGACTGGAAAACGTTCAAGGCTGTGACAGCCGATAAAACGATCGACAAAGGTTTTCGAAACAAGTATTATCTGACAAAATCGGTATGCCGCCTGCTTAGTTTACTGCAACCTTTAGAAGATGCCCGTTATCGTAAAATAGCGGATAAGCCGTTGGAGATGGACCCGGTGTTCATACTGGGCCATTGGCGTAGCGGTACGACATTCGTACACAATGTATTTTCGTGCGACAAGCATTTCGGATACAACACCACGTATCAGACGGTATTTCCGAATTTGATGCTTTGGGGACAACCTTTCTTTAAGAAGAATATGTCATTCCTGATGCCCGACAAACGTCCGACCGACAACATGGAACTGAAGGTCGACCTTCCGCAGGAAGAAGAGTTTGCTTTGGCAAACATGATGCCGTATACTTATTATAATTTTTGGTTTTTCCCGAAACACATGCTGGAATATTGCGACCGGTATCTGTTGTTCGACAATACGACCGAGTACGAATTGAAAGTGTTTAAGGAAACCTTCCTGAAACTTGTTAAGATATCGCTTTGGAATACACATGGCTCACAATTCCTGAGTAAGAACCCGCCGCATACCGGACGTGTGAAAACGTTGTTGGAAATGTTTCCGAATGCCAAATTCATTTATTTGAAGCGTAATCCTTATACCGTATTTGAGAGTACACGCAGTTTCTTTACAAATACGATACAACCGCTTCGTTTGCAAGATATCACTAATGAACAGATTGAAAGCAATCTTATTGAAGTATATCGCCGCTTGTTCTACAAGTTTGAAGAACAGAAAGGGCTTATTCCTGAAGGGAACCTGGTAGAAGTGAAATTCGAAGATTTCGAACAGGATGCTTTTGCGATGACCGAAGATATTTATCGCAAATTAAACCTGCCGGGATTTGAATCGTCTAAAGCCGAGATAGAGAAATATCTGGGAAAGAAGAAGGGATATAAAAAGAACCAGTACAAATACGACGACCGTACGATACAGATCGTTGAAGAGAACTGGGGAATGGCTCTCAAGGAGTGGGGATATTCTTTATGATATTCTTTCAACTTTTAAGCAAAGCTTATGAATTATATAAAGAATATATTGTTATTTTTGTTTGCGGGCAGTCAATTGTCGACTATCGCCGGACAGGAGAAGGTTGTGCCTTTTGCGTTTGGGGATATGGATCAATGGGTTGTCCGTGAAATCCAGGAGTCTGGAATTATAGGTGGAAATAAGAAGCATCTGTATGAGGTGGGACCGACGGATACGATTGTCGGCAATACAGCTTATCACAACCGGGGAGGTTCGCCGTGGGCGAATTCCAATGTGATGGCGAAAGTGGCCGGAGTAGTGAAGACGAATACATCTGTATTTCCGGAAAAGAGAGGAGATGGCTGGTGTGCCCGCCTGGAGACACGTATGGAAAGTGTAAAGGTTTTTGGCCTGGTCGACATCGAAGTGGTTGCGGCCGGTTCTGTCTTCCTGGGTTCGGTTCATGAACCGATCAAAGGGACAAAGAATCCCCAGGCTATGCTGAACAGCGGTGTTCCTTTTACAAAGAAACCGACGGCAATCCGTTTCGATTATAAGGTAAAGGCAGCACCCGAAAAAGACCGTATCCGCAGTACAGGATTCAGCCGTAAGTCGAAAGTGGCCGGGCAGGATTCTATCGCAGCGATTTTGTTTTTGCAGAAACGCTGGGAAGATAAGGAAGGTAATATATATGCTAAAAGGGTAGGAACGATGGTTCAACGTTATGTCTCATCGACAGATGGTTGGGTGAACGACGCTACTTATCCGATTATGTATGGCAATATATCCGACCATGCGGATTACAAACCATATATGTGCATACAGGTTGAGGAACGTTATGCAACGAACAGCCAGGGCAATAGTGTCCCGATAAAGGAGATCGGCTGGGCAGAGGAAGGAGACGAACCTACACACATGGTTTTACAGTTTACTTCCAGCCATGGAGGCGCCTATATCGGTTCTCCCGGCAATACGTTCTGGATTGATAATGTAAAACTGGTATATTAATTTTCAATTATAATGGTGGAGGCAAAGATAAAAGCACTGCGTGATGAGTTGGAACAGCATAATTATAATTATTATGTACTTTCCACACCGACGATATCAGACCGTGAGTTTGATGAGAAGATGAAAGAATTACAGGCATTGGAGGAAGCTCATCCCGAATTTGCCGATCCGCATTCACCGACGCAGCGGGTGGGAAGCGACTTGTCGAAGGAATTTGAACAGGTAGTCCACCAGTATCCGATGCTTTCTTTGGGAAATACCTATTCCGAAGAAGAAATACGTGATTTCTATGAGCGGACGGAACGTGCTTTGAACGAGCCTTTCGAGATTGTTGCCGAGTTGAAATATGACGGGACTTCCATTTCGTTGATTTATGAGAACGGACGCTTGGTCCGTGCCGTGACCCGTGGCGATGGAACCCGTGGCGATGATGTGACGGCTAATGTAAAGACAATCCGTTCTGTCCCGTTGAAGCTACGGGGTGATAACTATCCGGAAAACTTTGAGATACGGGGTGAAATACTATTGCCCTGGGCAGAATTCGACCGTCTGAACAAGGAACGTGAAGAGCAGGAAGAACCGCTTTTTGCCAATCCTCGTAATGCTGCTTCAGGCACGTTGAAACAACAGAATCCGTCTGTTGTGGCTTCACGTAAGCTGGATGCTTATTTTTATTATTTACTGGGTGAAGGCCTTCCTGCCGACGCTCATTACGAAAATCTACAGATTGCTCGTACCTGGGGATTTAAAATACCTGATGTCATCCGTAAATGCGACAGCTTGCAGGATATTTTCGACTATATCGCTTATTGGGATGTGGAACGGAAGAACTTGCCGGTGGCTACTGATGGCATCGTATTGAAAGTAAATTCACTGCGCCAGCAGAAGAATCTGGGATTCACCGCCAAGAGTCCCCGTTGGGCTATTGCTTATAAATTTCAGGCAGAGCGGGCGGTAACACGTCTCAACTCAGTCTCTTTCCAGGTAGGGCGCACAGGGGCAGTTACTCCGGTTGCCAACCTGGAACCGGTATTGCTGGCTGGGACGACCGTCAAGCGTGCCTCTCTGCATAACGCAGATATTATTGAAGGGTTGGATTTGCATCTGGGAGATAATGTATATGTAGAAAAAGGCGGAGAAATCATTCCTAAGATTGTTGGTGTCGATGTCGATTCCCGTTCGATGTTGTTGGGTGCGAAGGTTACTTTTATCAAGACTTGCCCTGAATGCGGTACGCCTTTGTATCGCCCGGAAGGGGAGGCGGCCCATTATTGTCCGAATGAAGCTGGTTGTCCACCGCAGATAAAAGGCCGTATCGAACATTTCGTTACCCGCCGCGCCATGAATATAAATATCGGTCCGGAAACGGTAGAAGACTTGTATGAAGCCGGTCTGGTAAAAAACGTTGCCGATCTGTATACCTTGGAGATGTCGGACTTATTGCGTCTGGAACGTTGGGCGGAGAAAAGCGCCCGCAACCTGATGGCGAGCCTTGAAGAGTCCAAACAGGTATCGTTTGAACGGGTGTTGTTTGGGTTGGGTATCCGTTATGTCGGCGAGACTGTGGCAAAACGCCTGGCGTCTGCATTCCATTCGATGCAACAATTACAGGAGGCTTCCTTGGAGACATTGACGGAAGTGGATGAGATTGGCGAACGTATTGCCCGTAGTGTTGTAGACTATTTTGCCGACGAAAACAACCGTATCCTCGTAGCCCGCCTGCAAAAATACGGATTGCAAATGACGGTAGCCGAAGAAGTGCTGGCAAACCGTTCCGATAAACTGAAAGGATTGACAATCGTGATTAGCGGTACATTTACTCAACATTCACGTGACGAATATAAAGCCATGATCGAACAGCATGGCGGAAAGAACAGTGGTTCCGTCTCCGGCAAAACAGATTACATCCTTGCCGGAGAAAACATGGGTCCGGCCAAACTTGAAAAAGCAGCAAAGCTGGGAGTGAAGATTATAAATGAAACTGAATTCTTAAACATGTTGGCAGAATGAGACTGACGAACCATTTTATCCATAAGAAAGTAAAGGCATTGGCTAGGCAGTCCGGAAAGCGTCAGAGTAACTTCTGCACCCTGAAAGACGCCCGCCATATCCTGGTGTTGTTTAATGCCGAAGACCGTGATGTCGTTGAGCCTTGCCTCAAAACATTACGTACGTTGAATAAGAATGTCAATGTTTGCGTCTATGTGTCCGGCGAAACGTTGCCAGAGATGAATCCGTCGTATATGGTTGTCCATGCCAAGACCGATCTGGATATGTGGTATATGCCAACGGATGAAATCCAAAAGAAGTTTTGTTCATGTAATGCAGATATACTAATCGACCTTACCCAAGGTAATAATTATGTCATGCAATATTTGTTGTTGAAGCATCCCGGAACCTTAAAAGTCGGAGCAAAAAACAGTGAACTGGATTTATATGATCTCACAATTTCAATGACAGAAAACGCTGATATAAAGCATTTATTCGAACATATCTTATTTTATTTGCAGACAATCCGTTCCAAATGATATAATTTCGTTATTTTTGCAGTGCTAAATAACAAAAAAGGAATATTTTCCCCATGGCAGACATAAATTTAAAAGGAATGGGTGTGGCGTTGATCACTCCCTTTAAAGACGACGAAAGTGTGGACTATGATGCGTTGAGCAAACTGGTAGACTACCAGGTGCAGAACGGAACCGATTATTTGGTAGTGTTAGGAACTACTGCGGAAACACCAACCCTCACTGAAGAAGAAAAAAAGAAAATTATCAGCCTCGTTGTAACTAAGGTTAACGGCCGTATTCCTATCGTTTTAGGTGTTGGCGGTAACTGCACCCGCACGATTGTTGAGAAATTAAAGAACGATAATTTTGATGGTATCGACGCTATCCTGTCTGTCGTACCTTATTATAATAAACCTTCCCAGGAAGGAATCTATCAGCATTACAAAGCTATTGCCGAAGCTACCAAACTTCCTATCGTATTATATAATGTACCGGGAAGAACAGGTGTAAATATGACTGCTGCTACAACACTCCGTATTGCACGTGAGTTTAAGAATGTAGTCGCTGTGAAAGAGGCTTCCGGTAATATCACCCAGATGGATGACATCATTAAGAATAAACCGGCGAATTTTAATGTTATTTCCGGTGATGACGGTATCACCTTCCCATTGATTACATTAGGTGCGATCGGTGTTATTTCTGTTATCGGTAATGCTTTCCCCCGTGAATTTAGCCGGATGGTTCGTTTGGCGTTGGCCGGCGATTACGATCATGCCCGTACTATCCATCATCGTTTCACTGAATTATTCGAATTACTGTTTGTAGACGGTAATCCTGCCGGAGCGAAGAGTATGCTGAATGCAATGGGCTTCATTGAAAACAAGCTGCGTCTGCCATTGGTGCCGACACGTATCACGACCTCGAGAAGATACGTGATGTATTGCGTGAGTTGAGCATTAAATGCTGATAAGTCAGATTACCAATTATTTTAGAAAATCAGCGTCACAAAGATTGCGAATAAGTTAATCTGTTGATAAATAAACGAAAAGCGGTGACGCCGGTAAATAAATCCGGCGTCACCGCTTTTTATAGATAGCTCCTTCTTTTTATGGCTGATTCTAAGTAAATTAAGTTAAAACTAAAAGCTATGTGATCTTTATTTGTAAGTTTATTATTTTCTATTGCTTAATAAATAGACCTTTATATACAAAGTAATATCTAATTAACCATTTGACCTGGGGAAAACTATCATTCGACCTAGGGCAAATATAAGGTTGACCAAGGTCGAATGATAGTTTCACCTGGGTCGAACGGTTAGCGAGTCATGGGCTTTGTTATAAAGGTAAGTATATTAAGGGATAAATAATATCTGCCCTGATCTTACTGTAAAATCAACCAAAATCAGGACGAGACACGTTTCGCTGTCATAAAAGGGGGTGACGCCGATTATATATTCAGCGTCACCCCGTTATGTTTTGAAATATAAGTTGTAGGATTAAAAAAGCGGCATTGTGATGCCGCCTGGAGTTAAATTAATTTTCTTCTGCCGGCTGGTATAAATACCGTTTGATACTGCGCTTCGGTGTCTTTTCGAACTCTTCCTGATACAACTTGAAGCAGGTTACTTTGCTGTAGCCCGGTATCTCTGTATTGAGCTGGTCAATGTTTTGTTGCATCAGCTTTTCTATTTCGGAATGTTGGATGCCTGCTTTGTCAACCAGTTCCCAATCCGGATAGATCAGGGCAACCAATTTGCCGCCTTGCGAGATTATCAACGATTCGGAAACATAAAGCATGTTGTTCAGGCGGTCTTCTATTTCTTCCGGATAGATGTTCTGCCCGCTTGGTCCCAGAATCATGGATTTGCTACGTCCGCGGATATAGAGGAAACCGTCGGAATCTATTGTTCCCAGGTCGCCGGTACGCATCCAGCCGTCGGGCATCATGACCGCTTTGGTCGCTTCCGGATTCTTGTAATATCCCAACATGACGTTCATGCCGCGGACCAGGATTTCGCCTACTTCGTTAACCGGGTCGGCAGAGTCGATACGTGCTTCCATACGGTCGACAATGCGGCCGACAGAACCTTGTCTGAACGTATCCCATTGTTCGTATGCCACCAACGGACCACATTCCGTCATTCCATAACCGACGGTATACCGGAACTTGATGGAGCGGAGAAATTCTTCCACCTCTTTGTTCAGGGCGGCGCCACCGATTACCACTTCGCCGAATTTACCTCCGAAAGAATCGTTCAACTTCTTTGCGATGGTGTCGAGTACTTTCTGGTCGAGGTAGGGGACTTTCAGCAGTAATTTGATGAGCGGCTTTTCCAGTTCCGGGAATATCTTGTTCTTGACGATTTTCTCGATGATAAGAGGTACGGCGAGTATCAATGCCGGTTTCACACGGGCAAATGCTTCGGCGATAATCTTCGGGCTCGGTGTACGGGTAAGGAAATGCACATGGCATCCTTTGTTCACACAATTCAGAATCTCGAAAGCCAGGCCATACATATGTGCCATCGGCAACATGCAGACCACACTGTCTCCCGGATGGATAAACGGCAGGTTGTCGTAAGCAAACTGCGTATTGCTCCATAAGCTGCGGAAAGGAATCATAACCCCTTTGGAGAAGCTGGTCGTCCCCGAAGTATAGTTCAATACAGCCAGTTCTTCCGGTTGTTCGACATGATATTTAACATCGGCAGTTGTGAAGGAGCGGGGATATTTCTTTCCGAAATACTCGTTAATCCTGTCGCGCACCATCCGTACTTCCTTGTTCTTGCTCTTGATGATGGAGAAATTGTCCAGCATCATGAACAGTTTGACATCGGGCATCATCTGCTCGTTCATATTCTCCCAATTGTTGGCTCCGGCCAGTACAGCCTTTGCCCCCGAATGGTTTACGATATGATGGATATTATCCGGCTTAAACTCGTGGAGGATGGGGACGGCAACCGCACCATACGCCAGTATGCCGAAAAAGCAGATGGCCCAGTTAGACGAATTTCGTCCGACCAAAGCTACTTTGTCTCCTTTCTTTATTCCTGCATGTTCGAGTATTATATGAAATTTTTCGATACGCCGGGCCACATCTTTATAATGGTACGTGTGTCCATTATAATCTGAGAAAGCAGGCAGATCCCAATGTTCCTTGATGCTGTTCTCTATAAGTCCTAAAAAACGATTTTCCATGAAGATATATTTATATGAATAACCATGAAAACAAAACGAATGTTGCAAATATAGTAAAAAATACAGACGCTATTATTTTGTTTATTCATGAAAAGTATTTATGTTTGCGGTATTCGTATAAATCTTTGTATATTATATGATTATAAAAGGTTACAGAAAACTCTTCAATTGTTTGATGTTCTATCTTTAAACAATACATTCTTTCCCGGACAGAACCGTCTGTGGCACGGTTTACTATTTTCTTATTCTTAGTTATTTCTTAAAAAATACTGTGTTCAATATGAGTACAACAACAGCTCAGCGTGCACCCCGCAGTGCATCCAATTTTGCTCCGGCGGCGGAAGCAAATGGGTATGGTATGAACGACCGTATCAAACGGTTACGCCGGCTTTCTTTTGAGGCTGAACCTTCCCTGTCTATCGAACGGGCGCTTATCGAAACCCGTTTCTACAAGGAGAATTACGGGAAATATCCTGTTCCAATCCTGAGAGCATTGAACTTTCTTGAGATATGCAAACAAAAGACCATCTATATAGGTAAAGACGAACTGATTGTGGGGGAGCGTGGTCCGGCACCGAAAGCCGTTCCTACTTTTCCCGAACTGACCTGCCATAGTGTGGAAGACCTGCATGTGCTGAATACCCGTGAATTGCAACGTTATACCATCAGCCAGGAAGATATAGATACTTATGAACGCGAAGTAATCCCATACTGGAAAGGCCGTACACAGCGTGAACGTATTTTCAGCCATGTCCCGAAAGAATGGAAAGAGGCCTATGAAGTCGGTATGTTTACCGAATTTATGGAACAGCGTGCTCCGGGACATACGGCTCTTGACGGAAAAGTCTACCGTTACGGTTTGCTGGACCTGAAAGAACGGATTGCCGGCGAACTGGCAAACCTCGATTTCATGAATGACCCTGAAGCGACGGATAAACAGGAGGAACTTACCGCCATGTCTATCTCCTGCGATGCCGCCATTCTCTTTGCCGAACGTCATGCCGACCTGGCGGACGAAATGTCGATGGCGGAGAAAGACCCGGTGCGGGCTGCCGAACTTCGTAAGATAGCTGAAGTTTGCCGTTGGGTTCCGGCCCATGCTCCCCGTACTTATTGGGAAGCTATCCAGATGTATTGGTTTGTCCATCTGGGAACTATTACCGAACTGAACGGCTGGGATGCCATGAACCCGGGACATTTCGACCAGCATCTGGCTCCTTTCTATGAAAAAGAAATAGCTGCGGGAACCCTTACCCGTGATGAAGCCAAAGAATTGATGTCCTGCTTCTTTATCAAGGTAAATAACCATACGGCACCGTCGAAGGTCGGTATTACCGCCAAGGAAAGCGGAACCTACAATGACTTTACCAACCTGAATATCGGAGGAGTGAAAGCCGACGGCAGTGATGGGGTAAGCGAAGTTTCTTATATCATGCTTGAAACGATTGAGGAATTGCATATCCTGCAACCGGGAAGTGCCATTCATATCAGTGCCCGTACGCCGGAACGGTTTCTGCGGGCCGGATGCAAGGTGATTCGCCAGGGACACGGTTATCCTTCGGTGTTCAATCCGGACGTGTATATCCAGGAACTGATGCGACAGGGGAAATCCCTGCATGATGCCCGGGAAGGGGGGTGCAGCGGTTGTATCGAGGTGGGTGCTTTCGGGAAGGAGGCTTATGTGCTGACCGGCTATCTGAATGTCCCGAAGATACTGGAAGTAACCCTTCACAATGGTGTCGACCCGGTATCCGGCCGTAAAGTAGGACTGGAAACCGGTAATCCGTGTGACTTTGCCGGTTACGATGATTTATACGCCGCCTTTATGAAACAAGTACATTATTTTGTGGATATGAAGGTGCGTGTAAGCAATTATATCGACCGGATGTTTGCCAAATATGCACCGGCCACATTCCTTTCCCTGTTTATCGACGATTGTATTGCCAAAGGACGCGATTATTACAACTGCGGACCGCGTTATAACACCACTTATATACAATGTACGGGGCTGGGTACAATAACCGACAGTCTCTCCTCCTTGAAGAAACATGTCTTTGAAGACAAACGCTTTTCGATGGATGAAATGCTGAAAGCAATGGCTGACAATTTTGCCGGAGCGGAAGTTATGTGCCAGACAATCCTGAACCGCACGCCTTTCTTCGGTAATGATGACGAATATGCCGATGCTATTGCCGTCAAAGTATTCGATGATTTGTATGATGCTATTGAAGGCAAACCGAATACGAAAGGGGAGTGTTTTCACCTGAATATGCTGTCGACTACCTGTCATGTTTATTTCGGTAAGGTGATGGGAGCGACCCCGAACGGCCGTCTGGCAGAAAAGGCTATTTCCGACGGGACTTCTCCTTCACATGGTGCCGATACGCACGGACCGTCTGCCGTTATCAAGTCATTGGGCAAACTGGACCAGGTGAAGAGTGGCGGAACATTGCTGAACCAGCGTTTCCTTCCGAGCCTGTTGAAGCGGGAGGAAGATATTTCGAAACTGGCCTCTCTGATTCGCAGTTACTTCGCTTTGGGCGGACATCATATCCAGTTTAATATTGTGGATACGGAAACGCTGTATGCCGCCCAGAAATGTCCGGAAGATTACCGTGACTTGTTGGTTCGTGTAGCCGGTTACAGTGATTATTTCAATGATATGAATGCTGACTTGCAGGCAGATGTGATTGCCCGTACGGAGCAGGAAAGCTTTTAGTAATTGAAAATTAGTTGATGGGGTTAATATTCGATATTAAGCGTTATGCAATAAACGATGGGCCGGGCATCCGGACGACTGTCTTTATGAAAGGGTGCCCGTTGTCGTGTGTTTGGTGTCATAATCCGGAGGGGGTATCCAGCCGGAAACAGAAACTCTATACAAAGAAGAAATGTATAGGATGTCGGACGTGTATGGAGAATTGTCCGCAAAAGGCACTGGCATTGACACCCGAAGGGATTGTCACCGACAATGCTCTCTGTAATTTGTGCGGCAAATGTGCGGAGGTCTGTCCGGCTCTGGCAATGGAGATATCCGGAACCGAATATTCCGTAGATTACCTGATGAAGGAGATTGAAAAGGAAACGGTATTCATGGATCGGTCGGAGGGAGGCGTAACCTTTTGCGGAGGGGAGCCGTTGTTGCATCCGGATCTGTTGCTGGAATTACTTCGCCGTTGTGGTGACCTGGGTATCCATCGTACCGTTGATACGACATTGTTTGCCGGAGAGGAGATCGTCCGGGAGGTGATGCAACATTCCGAGCTTTTTCTGGTAGACCTGAAGCATATGGATACAGTTAAACATAAACTTTACTGCGGAGTGTCTAATGAATTAATATTGTCTAACTTACGCATGGTGGCGGAAGCCGGTCATGCGTTTCATATCCGTATCCCTCTGATAGAAGGTGTGAATGCGGATGAAGAAAATATAACCCGTTCGGCCGCATTCCTTTCCTCCTTACCCTGGCAGTATCGAACGGTGAATCTGCTCCTTTATCATGATATTGGTAAGAATAAACATGAAAAGCTGGGGACGGTATATAATCCGGCCCATTATCCGATGGCGACGCCGTCGGAAGAAACGGTGGAGCGTTGTAAGGATATTTTCAGTACGTATGATATAAATGTAATAATCGGGGGATAAAGGCGATATTATCCCCTATCGTTTTCTGTATTCTTTGGGAGATATTCCTGTGTGATGCTTAAAGTATTTTCCGAAGAAAGACTGGTTGGCAAAGTTTAAACTATCGGCTATTTCCTGTATGCTCATCTGGCTTGACTTCAATAATGTTTTTGCTTCCAGAATCACATATTCGTCAATCCAGTTTCCGGCAGGCTGCCCGCTGACTTCTTTGGATATGAGTGAAAGGTATTTGGCTGTGACACAAAGTTTATCGGCATAAAAGGCAACACTCCTTTCCTGCTTGTAGTTTTCCAGAACCGTCTGCATAAACAATCCGAACAACTCTTCTTTGCGGGACCTTTTGCCATCATCGACTGGCTGGTGTTTGCGGAAGATATTGCAGACATCGTAGAATAATGACAGTAACAGGCTTTGAATAACCTCTTTCCGGTACACATGCTCTTTCATCTTAACCCTTTTCCATAACATGGGATGATATTCGGAAAGATAATCCAACTCTTCCTCAGTCAGGATAGTGCATGGATGGTCCCTGACGTAGAAGAAAGCTGATAAAAGATTCTTCATTCCCGGGGTTGTATCGTCGATGAACTGTTTGGATACTCCCAGAAAAATACCGGCAAAGTCATCACTGCGTTCGTAATGCTGTACTATCTGGTCCGGCAGGAGAACTACCAGGTTATTAGGAACGATTGTATATTCTTTCAGATTGATGCTGATTCGTACGGAACCTTTCTGGCAAATGGCAAAAACGGCGGCATCTGCAATACGGCTGGGATAATCGAACAGTGGAATTTCATTCAAATCGTCGAAAATAACGAAATCGTCATCAAAGAAGTCTATTTTGGATGAATGTTCGACCTTTGAGATATCTATTATGGGAACTGTTTGGTTCATCTTTTCTCTATTTATATGCAAATATAGGAAAAGAATGCATACGAATGCGAAAAATAGAACAATTCTACGGCTCAACTGACCTTTTATAAAATAAGGATTCTCATCACTTTTGCATCGTTTATTTCTCTTTAAAATACTAATAAATAGATAGGTATGAAGATTGTAGAATGTGCGGGTATCTCTTTGTTTATAATTCTGTTGATGAGCTGTTCCGGCCAAAAGGATAAGCCGACGGAAGAGAAGGTAATACCGGTGAAAGTGGTTGAAATAATGGGCAGCAGCCTTGTTGATGGTCAAAATTATGTTGGAACGGTGGAGGAAATGTCTGCCTCTTCCCTGAGTTTCCAGGTTATGGGGAATGTGCAGGAGATTCTTGTCCGTGAAGGGCAGAAAGTTCATAAAGGGCAGCTTCTGGCTTTGCTGAATCGTGCGACTCTTCAGGATACGTATGACGCATCCCGCGCTTCCCTGGTGCAGGCGCAGGACGCTTATGACCGTATGAAAACATTGTATGAAAATAAAAGTCTCCCGGAAATCAAATGGGTGGAAGTACAGAGTAAGTTGCAACAGGCACAGTCGATGGAAAGCATCGCCCGGAAGAATCTGGAAGATGCCAGCCTGTATGCTCCTTTTGACGGTGTAATCGGGAAAAGAAATGTAGAGGCAGGCGAGAATGTGCAGCCCGGTAAACCGGTTTTCACCTTATTGGATGTAGGGACAGTGAATATTAAGATTGCCGTACCGGAAAAAGAAATACCGTTCATCGACCACCGGAAAGCGGCTATAACCGTTGCTGCTTTGGGAGGTCGGCTGTTTGAAGGCATGGTTACAGAGAAAGGCATTACCGCTAATCCGGTATCCCATACCTATGAAGCCAGGATAAAGCTGGATAATAGGGATGGAGCGTTATTGCCGGGAATGGTTTGCCGGGTGAGAGTGGAAGATAAGGACAGGGTTACTACCATCTCGTTGCCTAATAATGTGATACAATTATCGCACACCGGCGAACGGTATGTCTGGTGCCTGCGTGACGGAAAGGCCAAAGCGGTAACGGTTCGTATCGGAGAGTTGACCGACAATGGCGTACAGATAACGGACGGACTGAGCGAAGGTGACCTTGTCATAACAGACGGTTATCAGAAGGTAAGTGAGGATATGAAAGTGAAAGCCTTATGAAAAGACAGCAGGGAATTATAGAATGGGCCATGCATTATTACCAGATCACCTTATTGGTGCTGATCGTCTTGGTCGGTCTGGGAATTTATGGCTTGGTAAATATGCCGAAGCAGGAGTTTCCGGAATTTACCATCCGCCAGGGTGTTGTCGTGGGTGTTTATCCCGGGGCGACTTCTGCCGAGGTGGAGGAACAACTGGCAAAGCCTTTGGAACGCTATCTTTATACTTTTAAGGAGATAAAGAAGAAGAAAACATATTCCATGTCGCGTGACGGAATGGTGTATATCATGGTGGAACTGAACGATGAAGTGAATAATAAGGACGAAGTCTGGTCAAAGATTAAGCTGGGTTTGCAGAACTTCAAATCGCAATTGCCTTCGGGTGTCCTGGCTGTCATTGCGAACGACGACTTCGGTGATACCTCCGCTTTGTTGATTACGCTTGAATCGGAAGATAAAACATACCGTGAACTGGAGGATTATCTGGAATCACTGGAAGATCGCCTCCGTCGTATTGAGTCTGTTTCAAATCTGCGCCGTTACGGCATACAAAAGGAACAAATCAGTGTCTATCTCGACAGGGATAAACTGACGGCTTACAAGCTGGATACCCGAATGTTGATGACAACACTTTTCGCACAAGGATTTACCACATCGGGAGGCTCGTTGAAAAGTGAAGACCTCGATATTCCAATCCATTTCTCTAACACCTATGCTTCTGAAAAAGAGATAGCCGACCAGATTATCCTGGCGGATGGTGACGGGAATATAATCCGTCTGAAAGACATAGCACGCATTGTCCGTGAATATCCCGAGCCTGACAGTTATATAATGAATAACGGAAAGAAGGCTATCATCCTTTCCATGGAGATGCGGGAAGGTAATAATATTGTACAGTACGGGAAGGAAGTGGATAAGGTGCTGGCAGCTTTCCAAGAAGAACTTCCGGAAAGCGTGTCCATTCAACGGATTGCGGACCAGCCTAAGGTGGTGGATGATTCGGTGAGTTCGTTTGTGCGTGACCTGTTTGTCTCCATCGTGGTCGTTATCCTGGTGATGATGCTGCTTTTTCCTTTCAAATCGGCTATTGTTGCGGCTACTTCCATTCCGATCAGTATTTTTATATCTATCGGGATTATGTATGCTGTCGGCATCCCGTTGAATACGGTTACATTGGCTGCTTTAATTGTTGTTCTGGGGATGATTGTGGATAATTCCATCATCGTTATAGATGCTTATCTGGAACGGCTGGATAACGGAATGTCCCGCTGGCATGCCGCAGTATCGAGTGCCAAGAACTATTTTTCTTCCATCTTTCTGGCAACGCTCAGCCTTTGCATTATCTTCTATCCGTTGCTGTTTACGATGACGGGGCAGATGCTGGACTTTCTGAACTGGTTTCCCTGGACGATAACGATTTCATTGATGACCTCGCTGGCTATCGCCATGATATTTATTCCCATGTTGGAGCATACCCTTATCAAAAAGGGATTGAAAAACGGGCAGAAGACGGACGGAAAGAAACGTTTCAACTTGTTGGATACGGTACAGGCTGTCTATGAAAAGGTACTTGAATGGACTTTTCGCTATCCCAAAACAACGTTGTTTATCGGGGTACTATCCGTGTTGCTGGCTGTGGTGATTATGATGCGTATCCCGCAACGAATGATGCCGGAAGCAGACCGTGACCAGTTTGCTATAGAGATTTATTTGCCGCAAGGTTCGTCATTGGATAAAACGGCAGCCGTTTGCGACAGCGTATATGCTTTATTGAAAGATGACGAACGGGTTTTGTCGGCTACCGCATTTGTGGGAATGGCTTCCCCGCGTTTCCAGGCAACTTATGCTCCGAATATGGGTGGAAAGAATTATGCGCAGTTTATTGTAAATACAACATCCGTAGAGGCAACAACCGACCTGTTGGATGAATATGCCAATGCTTATGCCGATTATTATCCGGATGCTTTCATCAAGTTCAAGCAGTTGGATTATCAGACTGTGAGTTTCCCGATAGAAGTTCGCTTTATGGGAGATGATATAACAGCCTTGAAGCAGGTGGCCGATACATTGATGACATCATTGCAGGATATGGATGGCCTGGTTTGGGTTCATACGAATTTTGAGGAGATGCTGCCCGAAGTTCGTGTAACGCTTGACCCTGTGGAGTCGTCCCGCCTGGGAATTTCGAAAGCGATGGCGGCGGCTGATATGGCTATTCGTTATAACGGTATGTCGGTCGGCTCTGTCTGGGAAGGCGATTATCCGTTGGCTATCTGCCTGAAATCGGATAAGGGAGAGGATGCATACGATTCGTTTGATAGGATAGGGGATGCTTATTTGCCGACGGCTGTTCCGGGTGTCAGTGTTCCGCTTCGCCAGGTGTCTGAGATACAGGGAGGATGGAATGAAGGGCAGATTGTTCGCCGTAACGGAGTGCGTACGTTGAGTGTGATTACTCAGGTTAAACGCGGCTTTAATGAAACGAATATGCAGAAGAAGGTAGAAAAGGTGATGAACAGCCGAGTGATACCCAATCTTCCGGAGGGCGTATCTTTTGAATACGGAGGTGTAAAAGAGTCTGACGAGGAAATTATTACTCCTATAATAGAGGGGCTTTCGATTGCCGTCATTATTGTCTTCCTGTTCTTGCTGATAAACTATAAGAAAATCGGATTGGCTGTTGCTGCCCTTACTTCTATTTTACTGTGCCTGTTCGGTGCTGCTCTCGGTCTCTGGGTGTCCGGGATGGAGTTCAGTATCACTTGTGTGTTGGGTATAATCAGTTTGATAGGTATTGTGGTACGTAATACGATTATGATATTCGACCATGCCCAGGATTTACGTATCAATCATCATATCTCTGTCAAAGAGGCTGCTATGGATGCCGGTAAACGTCGTATGTTACCGATTTTCCTGACGTCGGCAACAACTGCGGTGGGGGTTGTCCCGATGATTATCAGTAACAGTGCCTTATGGACTCCGATGGGAGTCGTGATTTGTTCGGGAACAGTATTTGCCATGATATTGGCCGTTATTGTTATTCCGGTATTTTACTGGATGATATTCGGCGGGAATAAAAAGGTCGTATAACTAAATTAAGAGTAAAGAATATGTCTGGAAAAAAGATAATATATGTTTTAGGCAATCTCCTTTGTCTTTTGCTGGTACCGGCTTTATCTGTCGAAGCCCAGCGTAGTTTGACACTGGAGGAATGCAGCCAACTGGCATTGGAGAATAATGCCCGGATGAAGAACGCCCGTTTAGATGTAAAAGGTGCGGAAGAGGTGCGTAAAGAGGCTTTCACGAAATATTTTCCATCTATAAGTGCGACGGGAGGCGCTTTTACCTCAGACAATGGAATGGCAGAGTTGGCGCTGGTCCCCGGTCTGTTAGAAATGACAATGGCAAAGAACGGTATTATGGGAGGAGTGACAGCAGTCCAGCCGGTTTTTGCAGGAGGACAGATACTTAATAATAACAAACTGGCTGCCCTGGCGGTGGAAGTGAGCCGTTATCAGATGAAACAATCGGAGAATGAAGTATTGCTGACTGTCGAACAGTATTACTGGCAGCACGTTTCTTTGCAGGAAAAGAGAAAAACGGTTTCCTTACTGGAAACATTAATCGACAACTTGTATAAGGATGTGGAGGCTTCCGTTCGTGCCGGCGTGGCAAACAGGAATGAATTGTTACAGGTTCAACTAAAAAAGAATAGTATAGCCAGTGACCGGCTGAAAGTGGATAATAATTTGCGTCTGTCAAAAATGTTGTTGTCTCAGTATATCGGAATGCCGGAAGATGATTTCACCGTTCAGGCAACTTTACAGGAGCCTCTGCCTTCGCCGGAGACTTACCGGATAGACCTGATGAGTGCCTTGCCGACGACTGTTGCCTATAAACTGCTTGATAAAAATGTGGAAGCCAGCCGTCTGCAATATAAATTGAAAGTCGGTCAGAACCTGCCGTCGGTAGGAATAGGTGCCGGCTATATGTATCATAATATTCTGGATACCGATCATTCTTTCGGGATGATTTTTGCTACGGTTTCTGTCCCCTTAACCGATTGGTGGGGCGGTTCGCATGCTATCAGGAAGCAGAAGTTGCAATTGAAAGCGGCTGAATATACACGGCAGGATACCAATGAGAAACTTCTTTTGCAGATGCAAAAACTCTGGAATGAATTGGAAGAGGCCTATGAACAGGCAAAGATATCGGAAGAATCGGTAAAAACGGCAGAAGAAAATGTACGTCTGAGTACAGATTATTATCAGGCAGGAACGGAGACATTGAGCGATTTGCTGAATGCCCAGTCTTTACTACAACAAAGCAGAGACCAATATACGGACGATTATACCAATTACCTGATTAAACGGACGGAATATTTACAGGCAACCGGACGGTAAGTTAAGAAGTTGTGTTATTTAAAGAATAATGGGGGAAGCTAACTGGATTTTAGCTTCCCCCCTCGTTTTATTGTAAATACTTACTGATGACTCCCATTAGTGCCGTTAGGCCAATGGGTTTTATAAGCAGTTATTCTTCGACTTGTACTTTGACAATCACTTTGCGGATATTTCCTTCTCCGATACCGGGTGCGTGGCCGTCTTCCGGAAAATAAATGGCGAACTGTCCGGGATAGATTTTTGTATAGGCAGTCGGGCGGTCAACGAAGAAAGCGATGTCTTTCTCTTCGTTATAAGGCACGGAAACTTCCTGTAATTCGCATCCCGGTTTCCAACCGATTTTTTCTACACCTAGAAGGGGAAGCTGGATATCGATATATTTCTTATGCGTTTCGATTGCAGCATCGTTTTTATCTTTGCCGGATAAACTGGCTACGCTGACAAACAGGCGGGAACCGTCCAATTCGTATTTGCCGTCTTCCATTTTGGAGAAGTCAGTAGCTTTTACATAATCAAAAGCTTTTTTAAACAAAGGGTGCAAGCATTCAACCTTTTCTGTGTTATTCAAGGAGTCAAGTATCATAACTGTATTCGTTTTATAAATTCATTCGTTAATTCGTCTGACAAAGGTCGGGTATTCGATTGTTAAATAATAGGACAAATATACCAAATAAAACTATTAAATTCGTACATATCTTAATGAGCGTAATGAAATTCCGCAACTTTGTTGCAACTGATTTATTCGTATCTTTGTTCTACAATAGAATCGGTATAAAATAAACATAATAATGAAAGATGTAGAAAGTAAGGTACTGCCCGTCCTTGAGATGAGTTGTGCGGTTTGTGCCAATAACGTGGAGAGTACCGTCAAGGCACTACCCGGAGTAGAAGAGGCATCTGTTAATTTTGCAGCGAACACTTTATCAGTTACATATCATCCTTCGGTAATCAGTTTACAGAAAATGCAGGAAGCCGTACAGGCTGCCGGATATGATTTGGTGGTTGAGGCCGAAGACCCGCTGGCCGTACAGGAAGAGATGGCGCGTAAGCATTATAAAAAACTGAAGCGGAATACAATCGGAGCATGGATATTATCAGTGCCTTTGGCTTTATTGGGGATGGTGTTTATGCACATGCCCTACGCCAACTGGATAATGATGGTGCTGGCATTGGCTATTATGGTTCTGTTCGGGCGATCGTTTTATGTGAACGGCGTGCGCCATGCACTGCAAAAGAGTGCCAATATGGATACTTTGGTGGCCCTCAGTACTTCCATTGCTTTTATATTCAGTTTCTTCAATACGGTTTATCCGCAGTTCTGGATTGAAAAGGGATTGGAGCCGCATGTGTATTATGAAGCCTCAGGGGTGATTATCGCCTTTGTGCTGTTGGGCAAGTTGATGGAGGAGAGGGCGAAGAACAGTACTTCTTCTGCTATTAAAAGCCTGATGGGATTACAGCCTAAAACGGCCCGTCTTGTAACTGACGGAAAAGAGGAGGAAGTTCCTATCTCTTCTTTGAAAAAGGGAAATATTGTAAGTGTTCGTCCCGGTGAGAAAATACCGGTGGACGGAACTTTGCTGCAAGGCTCTTCTTCCATAGATGAAAGCATGTTGAGCGGGGAACCGATTCCTGTGGAGAAAGTTGCCGGTGACCGGGTTTTGGCCGGAACAATCAACCAAAAAGGTGCTTTTACGATGGAGGCGACCGGAGTCGGGAATGAAACGGTTCTGGCGCAAATCGTCAAGATGGTGCAGGCTGCCCAGGGAAGTAAGGCGCCCGTGCAACGTATAGTTGACAAAATAAGTGGTATATTTGTCCCGGTAGTCGTTCTCCTGTCTATCGTAACGTTTATCTGCTGGATGGTGATTGGCGGTGGGGATTATTTTTCTTATGCACTTCTTTCAGCTGTTTCAGTATTGGTGATTGCCTGTCCGTGTGCCTTAGGGCTGGCAACTCCGACGGCACTGATGGTCGGGATGGGAAAAGGAGCCGAACGGCATATCCTGATAAAAGATGCTTATGCTTTGGAGACTCTTTGTAAAGTCGATACGATTGTACTGGATAAGACGGGGACATTGACGGAAGGGATTCCGGTTGTCGTGGATTCCTGCTGGCTGACAGAATCGAATGTCTGTTATCTGGATATTCTCTATACTGCGGAATTGAAATCGGAGCATCCGCTGGCGTCTGCCATTATCCGTTGGCTGGAAGATTCGGGAGTCTCTACGTGTGAAGCCGGTAATTTTGAAAGCCTTACCGGCCGGGGAATCCGGATGGAAGTCAATGGTGTTACTTACTGGGTTGGAAGCCACGGATTGTTGGAGGTATTCGGTTCGGAGATACCGGATGACACTATGAAGCAGATACGTAAATGGCAGGACAACGGAATAAGCGTCGTTTATTATGGCGAAGGTAACCGTTTGCTAGCTGTACTGGCTATTTCAGACCGCATCAAACCGACATCGGCTGCGGCTGTAAAGACCCTGACGGATATGGGAATAGAAGTGCATTTGTTGACAGGCGATGGCGTGAAGACGGCGGAAAGAGTGGCTGATACTTTAGGTATAAAATATTTTAAGGCCGAAGTGATGCCTGATGATAAGGAAGAATATATCATGGCTCTTCAGAAGTTAGGAAAGAAAGTAGCTATGGTAGGTGACGGCATAAACGACTCGCAGGCACTGGCTCGTGCCGATGTGAGCATTGCGATGGAAAAAGGGACGGATATTGCAATGGATGTAGCGATGGTGACATTGATAACATCTGATTTGTTATTGTTACCGGAAGCGATCAAGTTGTCGAAACGAACAGTGCGTCTGATTCATCAGAATCTGTTTTGGGCCTTTATTTACAACCTGATAGGAATACCTTTGGCGGCCGGCGTTTTGTTCTCGGTAAACGGGTTGTTATTGAATCCGATGCTGGCAAGTGCGGCGATGGCCTTCAGTTCTGTTTCTGTGGTGCTTAACAGCTTGAGACTGAAATTTATGAAGTAATAGTATAAACAAAAAAATTATGGCAACAATGAAATTTAAAACAAACGCAAAATGCGGTGGCTGCGTGGCTGCTATCGGTGCTAAACTGAATAAGTTGGTGAAGGAAGATGAATGGTCTGTCGACCTGAAATCGCCGGATAAGGTTTTGGAAGTAACAGCGGATGTTCCTGTTGATAAAATAATTGCAGCAGTAACAGATGCCGGTTTTAAGGCTGAACAATTGTAACCTGCAATGGTCAAGACCAAACAAAGACAAACTTATGGTGAAGAAGTAGCCAATGTGCTGACACACGGTGCAGGAATGATTTTTGGGATAGTTGCTATCGTATTATTACTGATAGCTTCTATCTGTAATGGAAATCCTTGGGCAGTGGGCAGTTCGGTGGTTTATGCGCTTAGCATGACGCTCTCGTATGTCACCTCTACATTTTATCATGCTTCGTCCCATGCGCGGCAAAAGAGATTACTGCGTCGTTTTGACCATAGTGCTATTTATCTACATATTGCAGGTACTTATACGCCTTTTACTTTGGTAGCGCTCCGGCAGGAAGGCTACTGGGGATGGATATTATTTGCAATTGTATGGACTGCTGCCGTTATCGGTGTTTTTCTCAGTTTCAAGAAGATGAAAAAGACCGATCATCTGAAAACTACTTGTTATCTGGCAATGGGCTGGGTGGTTATTATTGCTTTCAAGCCTTTGGTTGATGTCTTTCAACGAACGGATTCAATGGATGTGTTGTACTGGCTGATTGGCGGAGGATTGTTCTATACGGTAGGATGCGTTTTTTATTTTTTCGATACATATAAATATATGCATCCGATGTGGCATTTCTTCGTTCTAGGCGGTAGCGTCTGCCATTTTATTTCGATTTATTTATTGATAAGATAAAAGAAAAGGATATTGCATAAGTGTTTGACAGTTACGGTGTCAGCTGCTTTTGCAATATCCTTTTTCTGAATAAGTATTATAACCCGCTGAAATCAACGCCATCGAAAAGTAATGACGGAATACGCCAGCTGGAGAACAGGCGAGGGTCGTTTCCTACTTCTGTCAGATTATTCCATAAAGCAATCATGTTTCCGGTTGCATTCATTTCTGAAATCGGCTGGGTCAATTTACCTTTTTCGATGAGGAAGCCTTCCACGCCATATGAGAAATCGCCGGTTGTGCTGTTGCAGTTACCTCCGTTGAAACCTGTAACGAGAATACCTTTATCTACTGAAGCGATAAGGCTGTCCGTATCTTTATCGCCCATCTGCATGGTCAGGATGGAGGGGGAGGCAATAGTCGGCTTCACTTTCATCTTGTTGGCTGAATAGGTATCGATATAATAGGTCTTCAATACTCCGTTTTCGAATACGGGCATCCGTTTGGTGGCAACACCTTCACCGTCGAAATAACGGGCGCCGGATGCTTTGATAAGATGCGGCTCGTCTATGAGGGTCAGTTTGTCTCCCAATACTTTCTGGTCGAGCTTATCCAATAAGAAAGAGTTTTTCTGCTGGATGGAAGAACCGTATAAAGCATCGATAACAGGAGATAACAAACGGCCGGAATTCATGTTGTCGACAATCATGCGATATTTGCCGGAAGCCACTTTCTTTTGTCCCAGCTTGCGGAAAACACGTTCCAATGCCTTCGTACCCAATCCTTCCTTAATCATCGTATCGAAATACAGGGAAGAATCGTACCAGTAAGATTCGGGACGGGCATCGCCTTCGCCACGGATACTGACGCTGGCAACCAAGCTGAAAGAAGAACCACAGGCTTCACCTTCGAAACCATTGCTGGCAACCATATATTTAAAGTCTTTCTCATCGCTGTAAGAAGAGTTGGCAGAAATGATACGGTCGTCTTTTCCCATCATTTCTTCACAGGTCTTCATGGCCAACGATACTTTTTCGTCCGGCTGTATGGAGTCGAATTTCGGGTCAATCAGTTGCAGGTCGGTACCGCCACCTTTGTAGTACAGGGAAGCGTCAGGCAATGTACGGGCCTTGTCTTCTGCCAGGTAACGAGTTGAATCGATTCCGTTACGGATAAATTTTTCTAGTTCCTTCTTATCCAAGCGGTTGGTGGAGAAAGAACCGTAACGGCCATCGACAAACAGATGGATAACCAGACTGTTTTCAGAAGCCTGCTGTAAGCGGTCAATCTTCATGTCCCGGATTTCGAATGAACTGCTGGAACCATTATACAGCGTTACCCGTGAGGACTGGCAACCGTTCTTTAATGCGAACTCCATGGCCCATTGGGCCAGTTTCTTATTATCGTTAGTTATCATATCAATTTTCTCCTCCTACAGTAAGTTTACTAACCAGGGCGGATGGCATACCGCAAGTTACCGGACAGGATTGTCCGTCTTTGCCGCATGTCCATGTGCCGTTATCCATCTTATAATTGTTGCCCACCATGGTGATGTCGGCTAAGGCTTTCGGGCCGTTACCGATGATGTTGATATCTTTGATCGGCTGTGTCAGTTTTCCGTCTTCAATCAGATAGCCGTCTTTTACAAAGAATGTAAAGTCGCCTGCACCGATCTGTACCTGCCCATTGGTAAAGCTGGAGGCATAGATACCTTTCTTTACAGTTGAAATCATCTCTTCTTCCGTCACGTTTCCGGCCTCCATATAAGTGGCACGCATACGGGGGATAGGCATCTGGCGGAACGACTCTCGACGTCCGTTGCCTGTAGAAGGGATACCATAATGTTTCGCACTGATGCGGTCGTGCAGATAACTCGTCAGGATACCTTCTTTCACGATATATGTCTTTTGTCCTTCCACACCTTCGTCGTCGATATTCACGGAACCACGGTTGAACGGGATTGTACCGTCGTCAACCACATTGATATGTTCGTTGCAGACTTTCTTATTCAGCTGGTCGGAGAAAATGGACGTGTTCTTGCGGTTGAAGTCGGCTTCAAACGCATGTCCGATGGCTTCGTGCAACAGGATACCTGAACCACCGGCACCCATCACGACAGGCATTTCGCCGCCTTTAGGTTTCACGGCCTGGAAGAGGATAGACGTTTTTTCTACCGCCTCTTTTGCTACTTCGGCTATGATTTCGTCGGTCAGGAACTCGGCACCCATACGGAATGCGCGGGAAGCGTAAGAGTTTTCAATCTTACCGTTGTCTTCCATGATGCAGACGGCGCCCAGGGTTACCATCGGACGATAGTCGTAATATGTCTGTCCTTCTGAATTACAGAAAAAGATGTGCGACGTTGTATCTCCGAGAGAAGCCATAACCTTATGGACACGTTTGTCGAGTGCAAAAATCTGGTCGTTCAGTTTTTGCAGGTAAGGCGTTTTCTGGTTGACGGCAATCTCGTCCCAAGGAGTTTGCACACCATAATAATTATTGATAATCGGTTCTTCAGTCAGTTTGGCCGGTCCTTTTCCTGCAGCGCCGTTAGCGATACGGGCAGCCGTACGGGCGGCTGTCAGCATCTCGTCGAGCGAGATATTTTCAACGTAGGCATAACCTGTCTGGTCTCCGGACAAGACGCGTACGCCCATTCCGAAATCTATGTTTGAAGAGGCGCGGTTTACCGCACCGTCTTGTAAACCGATGTTGTTTCGATAAGAATGTTCGAAGAAGAGGTCTGCATAATCTCCTCCTTTTTCCAGTGCTGCGTTCAGCACTTTTTTCATATCGCTTTCGCTTAAACCGAAATGGTTTAACGCAAACGAGATACCGGCAGCTTTATCAGCAGTACTACCGGCACAACCTTCTAAAAAAGAAGGAACTGCCAGTGAACCAAGCATAACCATACCTCCTGTTTTAATAAAATCACGTCTGTTGTATTTCATATTGTTTTATAAAATCTCTCTGTTTTCTTTTGCCCATTGCATCACGTTTGCGGGCGGACGCTGAGCCAATAATTCTTTTTTCATAAAATCCATATAGGGCGCTACGTGCCTGAAATATTTTTTGTAGCCTTTGCACAGATAGTTTAATCCCGGTTCGCCGCTGGCTGTATGCAGGAAGCGGTTTTTGGGACATTCTCCGTTGCAGGCAAAGAGGTATTCACATTCTTTGCATTGCACCGGCAACTTGTCGTATTTATCAGCTCCGAACTTTAACTGGTTCTGGCTGTACATCATTTCCGTTAGTGTCTGCGTGTAGATGTTGCCCAGTTTGTATTCGGGGAATACAAAGTGGTCGCACGCATAAAGGTCGCCATTGAATTCCATCACGCTGGCATGTCCGCATGTCCGGGCCAGGGTGCATACGCCCGGCTGTTCTCCGACCCAGTTTGCCAGTGTGGCATCGAATAACTGGATATAGTAATTTCCCACATCTTCTTTCAGCCATTCATCGAAGATGGCACAAAGGAAATCACCCCATTTTTCGGAATCGACGGAGAAGGGGGCCAGTTTTATATGGGCATCCTGTTGTTCCGGCGAAGTCAGCGTTGTCCCGTCCGTGTGTTGTCCCAGCCGTTCCACGATAGGGGCGAACTGGATATAATGACAATCTATTTCTTTGAAAAAGTTATAAAAATCAAGCGGATAATCGACATTGTAATCGTTTACGACTGCCATTGCATTGTATTCTACCTGATGTTTTTTCAGCAACTCGATTCCCTTCATCACTTTGTAGAAGGAGGGAAGGCCCTGGCGGTTCCGGCGGTATTCGTCGTGAAATTCCTGCGGACCGTCGATTGATATTCCAACCAGAAAGTTGTTTTCTTTGAAGAAACGGCACCAGTCGTCTGTCAGCAACGTCCCGTTTGTCTGGATGCAGTTGTCTATCTGCCTTCCACGGCCGTATTTCTGTTGAAGTTCGAGTGCTTTTTTGTAGAAACTTATCGGACGCATCAGTGTTTCGCCGCCGTGCCAGGTGAAGAGTACCTGAGGCATTGTCTGGCATTCCAGATAATCTTTGATGAATTTTTCCAGCAGTTGCTCGCTCATGATGTGATTCTTTACTTCCGGATACAATTTCCCTTTTTCCAGGTAATAACAGTACTCGCAGGCCAGGTTACAAACCGAACCTACCGGTTTCAACATCACATAAACGGGTTTTGCAAAAGGAGATATGTAAGAATTATTCATGGTGTTTTAAAACGATTCAACAATAATCTCACAAAGGTATATATTTTTATGGAATAACGGTTGTTCTTAAGGGGTAATAATTAGAAAAAATTGAGCTGTCCGATTATCGACCGGCTTATTTTCGAAAGAATGTTTGTATATATGTTTTGTCATTAAAACACCTATGTTTCAACAACGGTTGTCATATACCGTCTCCCGTTTATTTCAGTTTTTTTCTGTAACGTTTGTAATCGGTTATGAAACCTTCGCAGAGCCAGTTTGCTAAAGCCTGGCGGTTGTCGCTGAGAATGAAACGTTTCTGGTCGAAGCTATTTTGTATGTTGCCGAGTTCGACAAAAACGGAGGGAGGCGTTGTTTTTCTTAAAACATACAATCCGCGCTGGCCGACTGTCCCAGTGAATCCGCGGCCGGGCTGATGTCTGTTGTATTTGTGCTCGAAAGTCGATTTCATTGTCTTTGACAGGTGTTTGCTTTCCGAATTTTTGTCTTGATAATAGAAGAAAACATCAGTCTGGTGACTTTTACTGCGGCTGTCGATATGCATGAAGATGGCGCGTTTGTATACTTCTTTGTCTTTCTTGAATAAAGAGTTGATTTTATCGCACCGCTGTTCAAGACGGCGGAACTGGTTAAACGGTATCGGGTCACCCATGCAGGTTTCGCGTTTGCTGTTTTTCAGGAATTTGTCGTTGCGGATACCGTCTTTGGCATCCTGGATGATGATGTGCACTTTGGCGCCCCGCATCAACAGGTTGCGGGCCAGGCGGAGCATGACGTCGTAAGCATATTCGTCTTCGTGAAGTTCTACATTGCCCATTTTACCGATGGCTCCGGGGTCGGGACCGCCATGTCCGCTCACCAGATAAAAGCAGCAGCCTTTCAACTCGGAGGATGTGACTTTGTATTCGGCCATTTCCTTGCCGAATAAGGCTCGTAATTAGGTTTCCTTGCCACGGTAGCCGCTGCCCCCTTTAATGGCGGCAATTGGTATTTAACGCCCATTTTCAGGCTATTCCCATTACCGAGTTTAGTCTTGTTCAGTTTTACGAACTCATCATGATACTCTTTTCCGACACGATTATGGCGTTTCAGAAAAAGGGTGATGCCTTCTCCCTTTTTGGGAAATGCTTTCTCTTGGGCAAAGAGAGTGCCGTTGAAAATAAAGAGTGCAACGAATACAGATAGTACGAGCGTTATTTTTTTTGTAAACATGTTTTCCGGTTATAATGCGGTAAAGATAGGAAAAGCTGCTAAATAACAGAAATATCGGGAAAGAAAAAAAGACATTCGATTTTTTCCGCTCTCGCGCACGTGTTGTTGCTGTTGTTGTTACTTTACTATTCTTTACTTTACTTTGTGTACTTAAAGTCCGTTTTTGGGGAGTTTCAGACTCGGAAACTAGGGTTTCGGGAGAATTAACTATTGTTAAATTGATGCTATACTAATAATATACAGCGTGTTGAGTCTTTTTTTGTAAAAATGCCATTTTATATGTAAAATAAGTCATAATCATCTCTTCGCGTATTTTCTTCTCTATAATATATTTTCCTCCTAAAACAGGAAGAACGCCACATCCGGGAGAAAATAAATTTTCATCCGAATGAAATCGAAATTTCACCCGGGAGAAATTAAAAATGGATTCGAATGGGATTTTTACCTGTCAAATGTTATTGTATTATTTTGTTTTTATATATCCCAACTTCGTATAACGGATATTCCGGGAAGTATAATGCTTGATTACTTTGGCCGAACGGATATGCATGATTTCTCCCGCCTGATAAGCATGGTCGGCATTACTTAACTTACCGCTTTCCAGGCTACGGTCGGATGCCCGGATGGTGAAGAAAAACAGATTGCCGGATTCATCAGAAGCAACAATTTTCTGGTCGACGTAGAAATGGGTGGTTCCCCGGACTGAACGGGTTTTGTACGGATTGTCTTCCACCTTGACCCGCCGGACGGAAAGATGCAAATCGTTTAATTTCTCATCTATCGTTCCGATAAAACGGCTGACAGGCACTTTGTGCGTGCGGGAAGTGTTCAGGTCCTGATATACCCATGAATAGGTCGCTGCCAGTTCCTTGAAACGTCTTTCGCTTTGTACGCGTGCTTCATATTTGTTGGCAATCCAGGTGACATATTTAGGGTCGATGGCAGCCACTTCAAACAGATGATAACCACGGTATTTGCCAAAAGATACAATGTCGTCGGCATTATGTGAGATGGATTCCAGTCTCATTTTAATCGTCAGCCTGGCGAAAGAGTTGGCTGTCGTTTTCATCGCTTTTTCCACTGAATTAATAGCGTTCACATCCAGTGTGGAGAGAAAAACATTCGGATGAAATTCCGCTGCCGGGTTGTAGAACCAAAGTGTGTAATAAGCCGTTTTTTCATTCGGCAAAAGTATGAAATACACACCTTTATCTGTGTTTCTGCCTTCGTTAAACGTATTCAGTTTATCCAGGACAAATTGCTCAATATAACCTGAAATATTATCCATAACTCATCCTCCTCATATTCTTCCCTAACAAATATACGAAATAGGAACGAGTTTTCCTAATAAAAGTCCGGTTAATACAGGTTATTTCTCCTTTTATGCTGGAAAACAGCCGGATATATATGGTGACTTCAACAACTTCTTCATTTATTTATCTGTTATAAAATAGGAGTGAATACCACTAAATTATTTACCAGATGAAGATACACGAATATCAGGCGAAAAAATTCTTTTCAGACTATGCGATTCCAGTGGAACGGCACATTCTGTGTAACACGGCGCAAGAGGTTACGGCTGCTTTCAGTCAGCTGGGGAATGAAAAGGTTGCAATCAAGGCACAAGTATTGACCGGAGGAAGGGGAAAGGCAGGAGGTGTTAAACTGGCAGGCAATGCGGAAGAAGCATTGCAGCACGCCGAAGCGATTCTGGGCATGACGATTAAAGATTTCCCTGTCACCCGTGTGATTGTGAGCGAGGCGGTGAATATCCATCTTGAATATTATGTCAGTTTTGTTATCGACCGCAATTCCCGTTCAGTTGTCCTGATGATGAGTGCGGAAGGAGGGATGGATATTGAGGAAGTGGCTCGCCGGAGTCCCGAAAAGATATTTCATTTCCGGATCGACCCGCTTATCGGGATTCCGGATTATCTGGCACGCCGTTATGCCTTTACCTTGTTCGATAAGATAGCTCAGGTGAACCAGATGGCTGCGATTATCCGGAATATGTACCGGCTTTTTATCGAGAAAGATGCTTCTCTGGTTGAAATCAATCCGTTGGTTATGACGAAGGACGGAGTCTTGATGGCTATTGATGCCAAGATGACGTTCGATGATAACGCGTTATACCGCCAGCCTCGTGTCTTGGCACTGTTTGAACCGACAGAGGAAGAAAGGACGGAGGCGCAGGCGAAGGAAAAAGGTTTTAGTTATGTGCATCTGGGTGGCGAGATTGGTTGCATGGTGAACGGTGCCGGACTGGCGATGGCTACGATGGATATGATTAAATTGTATGGCGGAAACCCAGCTAATTTTCTGGATATAGGAGGAAGTTCGAATCTGGAAAAAGTGATTGAGGCAATGAAGCTACTTTTAAAAGATCCACAGGTAAAGGTTGTGCTGATAAATATTTTCGGAGGTATTACGCGTTGCGATGATGTTGCCTACGGGCTGCTGAAGGCTTTTGAGCAAATTGATACCGATATCCCTGTCGTTGTCCGTTTGACAGGCACAAATGAGAAGGAGGGGCGCGATTTGTTGCGTGACACTCGTTTCAAAGTTGCCGAAACAATGGGAGAAGCCACTCTGATGGCTGTTGAAGCATCACATAAACAATAAAAGAAAAGTCACCATGAGCATATTGATAAATAAATCGACCCGGCTGGTCGTGCAGGGAATAACCGGACGCGACGGCCTCTTCCACGCACTGAAAATGAAAGAATACGGAACCAATGTCGTAGGTGGTACCTCACCGGGCAAAGGCGGTACGGAAATCGAGCATATCCCGGTTTTCAATACGATGTACGATGCCGTACAGCAAACACAGGCTAACACTTCGATAATATTCGTCCCTGCCCGTTTTGCGGCAGACGCTATTATGGAGGCGGCCGATGCCGGGATTGAGCTGATTATCTGTATCACTGAAGGAATCCCGACCGTCGATGTCATAAAAGCCTATCGTTTTGCCCAACTGAAAGGGGCAAAGTTAATTGGGCCGAACTGTCCCGGATTGATTTCACCGGGTGAAAGTCTGGTCGGAATCCTGCCGGGAAAGGTTTTCACGAAAGGTCATACGGGGGTGCTCAGCCGTAGCGGGACACTGACCTATGAGATCGTTTATCATTTGACGGCCAACGGTATGGGGCAGTCTACCGCAGTAGGAATGGGAGGCGACCCTGTTGTCGGCCTCTATTTCCGCGAACTGCTGGAGATGTTCGAGAAGGATTCGGAAACGCATTCAATCGTGATAATCGGAGAGATTGGAGGAAATGCTGAGGAACTGGCTGCCGATTATATCCGTAAGCATGTCACCAAGCCGGTGGTCGGCTTTATTACCGGCCAGTCTGCACCGCCGGGTAAACAGATGGGACATGCCGGCGCTATTATTTCCGGAGGGGCCGGCACCGCAGTCGAAAAGATACGTGCATTGGAAGATGCAGGAATAAGGGTTGCCAGCGAACCATCTGAAATACCGCAACTTTTACGTTACAAATGAAACTTTATCCTTATCTTTGCACCTTCGTAAGAATGAGTAAATGAATAAGGAAGATAATTTCGGCAGGTTGCTGATGCTGTTACTTATAACGCTTTGCATCTGCCTGGGACTATATTATCTGCCGGACAACATGTTCGGCCAGAAAATAAAAAAGGTTGACTTACTTTCGGATTTACGGGTGAAAACGCAATCGTTGTCAATGGACTCGCTGCGTAAACAGCTCGAACAACCGGATACGTTGGAAATAGATTCAGTAGCATTGCGCGATTCGATTATCCGTTCGACGGGGATTGATTCGACGGCATTGGTGTTACGCGATTCCCTGTATAATATAATGTATTCTGTCCAGGGGGCGGATTCGCTCGGTACGCATATCGAAGATTATTCGGTAGGCCATATCGGGTTGAAGCGTTTCTTTACAGCCTTGAAAAACCGGGAGACAATGAACCGACCGGTGCGTGTCGCTTTTCTGGGTGACTCGTTTATTGAGGGGGATATTGTCGTTGCCGACCTGCGTTCTGCCTTGCAGAAAGAGTTTGGCGGGCGTGGAGTGGGCTTTGTTCCTATTGCTTCCGTGGCAGCACAGTTCCGTCCGACTATCGAACAGCGCTCGGAAGGATGGCACACCTGGTCGATGCTGACCGACCATGAACATGGGTATACGCTTTCCGGAATGATGTTTGAACCGAAAGGTGAAAAGGTATCCGTATCTGTCAAGACAACAAACCGTTATCCGGAGTTACAATCGGCTTCTTCACTGAAATTCCTATATGAACAGAATGCCCGAACCCGGATGAAACTGCATTATAACAATCAGCCGGATACAATCAATGAGTTATTGCCTGTCGTTTCGAAAATAACACAATATGAGCGGAAAGGGACATTTACAGAAGCTACTTTCTCTTTTACGGAGACGGAAGGTTTCCGTGCGCTGGGTGTCGCTCTGGAGGATAATTCAGGTGTTGTCGTTGATAATTACTCCCTGCGTGGTAATTCCGGTATGATATTGAACCGTCTGGATAGTTCGCTTTGCCGGAATCTGACCGAAGTCCGGCCATACGACCTGATTATTCTTCAGTATGGTTTGAATGTGGTAAGCGACAGCGTTTTACATTACGGCTGGTATAGCAAACGCATGGAAGAAGCGGTTCGCCATGTACAGGTTTGTTTCCCGGAGGCGGATATCTTGCTGTTAGGTGTTTCAGACCGTAGCCATCAGGAAGAGGGTGAGTTTGAAACGATGCCTGCCGTGCTTGCCTTGCTTCATACACAAAGGCAGATTGCCCGTAAAACAGGTATTCCGTTCTGGAATACGTTCGGTGCGATGGGGGGCGAGAACAGCATGGTCCGTTATGTTGAGAACAATTGGGCAAGCAAAGATTATACACATCTGAGTTTCAGAGGCGGGCGCGAAATAGCGACGGCTCTTTTTAATGCATTATTATTGGAAAAGGAGTTTTATGATGAAGCAGACAAAGTGGTTAATTAATTTGTCGGTTTTGTTGGCATTGCTCGCGATTACCGTAGGGGCGAAGAATCTTTCGCCTTCCCGCTCATCGTTTCAGGATGCAGGGGATGTGTTGTCCGATACGTTGACTGTGCCGGATACGATTGCCTTGCCTTTTGCTTCTTATCTTATGGGAGCCGTTGTCGACTCGATTCAGTTGCCGGCCTCCGACAGTTGCGTAAATGAATATGCTCCGTTGCATCATTTCTTTGCTGGACTCGATTCCTTGCGTGCGGGAAAAGATACGGTTATCACGATTGTGCAGCTGGGCGATTCGCATATACAGGCAGGACATTATAGCGGGCGCATGATGCGTCTCCTTCAACAGCAGTTCGGCAATGCCGGGCGTGGTTGGATTGCTCCCTTCAAACTGAGCAAGACGAACGAACCGGACGATTATTTCATTTCATCCGTAGCGAAGGAATGGATTGCCGGACGTTGTATCCAGAACAACCGGAAATGTCCGATTGGGCCGGGTGGTATCGGTATCCAGTCCGCGTCGCCATCCATCAATTTCGATATCAGCATAGCACCTAATAACGGTGCCGGATATTCTTTTAACCAGGCAGTCATTTACCGTGGGGAGAAGTCCATGCCGATGCTGCCGGCCGGAAAAATGAAAGATTCTGTCAGGACGGTATTAAGTACGGCGCCGTGTGCGCCGGGAGTGATTGCCGATACGTTCCGCATCTCTTGTCTCGTCGACACGTTGCAACTGCACAGTACGCGAAGGAAACAGGGGACGGATAACTTGCTTCCGGCTTCTTCTTTTAAGAACCTTTATTATGGTTTCAATCTGACCAACGGGCAACCGGGTATTTTGTATCATTCGATCGGTGTGAACGGTGCCATGTATGTAAATTATACAGACGAGAACTATGTCCGCCAGTTGGCTTTGCTGAATCCGTCGCTGTTGATTATCTCTTTAGGAACGAACGAGACTTTCGGCCGGCGCTTTACCCGTAATGAATTTGCCGGGCAGATTGAAGATTTTATATCCTTAGTGAAAAAACAAATGCCGCATACGGCAATCTTGCTGACAACTCCTCCAGAATGTTATAAACGGGTGTATGTGAACAAGAAACGTACGTATGTGCGCAATGAAAATACAGAACGTGCAGCAAAGGCGATTGTCGAAGTGGCACGTCGCGAAGGTCTGGCATGCTGGGATTTGTTTGCTTCGACAGGAGGGAAGAACTCTTCTGCCAGATGGCGCAAGACCGGTTTAATGGGAAGAGACCGTGTTCATTTTACGAAAGAAGGCTATCAGGAGCAAGGCATTTTATTGTATCGTGCCCTGATGCAAACCTATAACCGATATATAGCAGATAACGATGTTCGATAATATAGATTTATCCAAGCTGGGAGAGGTGCTCACCTATCAACACCTGTCGCCGATACTGTTCAGTAGCGGGTTGTTCTTTTTCCTGTTTATAGGATTCCTGATTATTTATATGTCACTCAGGAAACATTTGCTGGCCCGTATTATATATGTAACGCTGTTTTCTATCTATTTTTATTATAAGAGTAGCGGATTTTGGTTTTTCCTGCTGTTATTTACTGCCACGTCGGATTTTTGTATTGCGCAGAGAATATTTCATACTACAACCCAATGGAAGCGTAAACTGTGGGTTGTTCTTAGTTTATGTATAAACCTCGGGATGCTGGGATATTTTAAGTATTTCAATTTCCTGTTGGATATGATTGCTTCGGTAACAAGGATGTTTGGTTATCAGTTTGGAAATACAGCCCTGCAAAGCGTTACGTATCAGCCGATGGATATATTTCTGCCGGTCGGTATTTCTTTTTTCACGTTCCAGACAATCAGTTATGTCATTGATGTATACCGGGGGAAGATTACGCCGCTGACACGCTGGATAGATTATGTGTTTTATGTATCGTTCTTTCCGCAGTTAGTGGCAGGGCCTATCGTCCGTGCCCGCGACTTTATTCCGCAAATCTATAAGGAACCGACCGTCACCCGTTCCGAATTTGGCGAAGGATTGTTCCTGGTACTCTGCGGTTTGTTTAAGAAAACGGTGATTTCCGATTATATCAGCCTGAACTTTGTAGACCGTATTTTTGATGCGCCTTTGCTTTATACCGGTGTGGAAAACCTGCTGGGCGTTTATGGTTATGCTTTGCAGATTTATTGCGACTTTTCCGGTTATTCGGATATGGCGATTGGTATTGCTTTGCTTTTAGGTTTCCGGTTTAATGTAAACTTTGATTCGCCTTACCAGTCGGCGACCATTACCGAATTCTGGCGGCGCTGGCATATATCTCTGTCTTCATGGTTGAAAGATTATCTGTATATTTCGCTGGGTGGGAACCGGAAAGGGAAAATCCGTACGTATATAAACCTGCTGATTACAATGTTGTTGGGTGGTCTCTGGCATGGCGCTTCGATGAGTTTTATCATTTGGGGAGCCATTCATGGAGTGGCGCTGGCGATTCATAAGTTTATAATGAGCCGGTTCAGCAGTTTCAAGCAACTGGGGTCTGAAATGAAGCCTTGGCGCAGGGTTTTGGGCATATTGATTACGTTTCATCTGGTTTGTTTCGGATGGATATTCTTCCGTGCCGATTCGATACAAACGGTGAAGGAGATGCTTTCGCAAATCTTTACAAACTTCCATCCGGAAGTATTCACACAATTTGTAACGGGATATAAAGGTGTCTTTATCCTGATGGTGATTGGTTATGTGCTTCACTTCATGCCTAAGTCGGCTGAGAATGCGGTGCAGGGAGTCGTAACCCGTTCTCCTTTGTTGGTGCAGGCTGTTATTCTGGCGGTTATGATTTTTGTTGTAGTGCAGTTCAAGAGTGCCGGTGTGCAGCCGTTTATCTATTTCCAATTCTGATGTAAAGCAAATGTATATAGTATGAAAGTTAGCCTGTTGCAATTTTTGCTTTTGTCTGTTTTCCTGCTGGGGAGCATGGATGCGAAAGCACAGCCGAATAATAATCTGACGGCAGATGAACTGCGTATAAAGCAGGAAGTGAAACCTTTTCTGGATAGCTTGATTATTGAGGAACCGAAGATTACCGATAAAGATATTTCCCTATTCCGCTTGGAAGCTGTTTTTCCGGCAAAATCATTTACCCGTTTCGGTACGAATGAGGGTGAATTTACAGCCTTTACGCCTGATAATCCCAAAAGTCAGGGTCTTGTAAGCGAGCCGATTCCTTTGCTGGGTGGTGCCCGCATCAGCCTTATCTATTCTTTTATAGATGATTACAAGAGCAATGTCCCTATTGCGTGGAAGTATCGTTTCGAGAGTATCAGGGAGAAAGATGCTTCAGGAGAAGAAATGGTTCGCCAGTTTTTGTATCTCCATGTTTTGAACGATTTGCGGTTTTCCAGGATAAAAGTCGGATTGATGGAGGTTGTGATGTTGCCTCCTGATAATGAGGGGAAAAATATCAATAACTTGCCATCGTTGGGATATCGTTCCATGAGTTTCAGCCGGATGGAGGACAATCAGTATATGTTGACGTATTTGTTGCGCAGCAGTGAAGGGGTTTATAGTCCTATTCTTCGTTCTGAAGGTTCTGACCGTACTTTCCCGGAATACACAGGTGGTTCGACAGCACAATTCTGGTTTATCCGGCAGAATATGCAATATCCCGAGAAGGCCGCCGAAGAGGAGGTGAGTGGGACAGTCCTTGTTTCCTGCACGGTAGAGCCGGATGGCTCGGTTACCGAACCGCATATCTTTTTAGATTCGGAGCCGTTGCTGAATGATGAAGCGATTCGCCTGGTTGCCCTGACAAGCGGAAAATGGATACCCGCTACCCGTAACGGAGAGAATATCGCAGATGAAAAGGTAATCCCCATCACATTCAGGCTTGATGACGACATGCTGAAGACAATCCAAGTGGCGAAGAAACCGGGTAAGAAATTGCCGGTTAAGGCTTATCTGTTCTTTTTCGCATTGGCAGTCATATTGATTTTCTATCTGCGAAACAAATTCTTTAAAAAAGACAGACGTCCTGACCCGGCTTTGCGTCCGAATGTCTCCGTCAGTAATGACAAAATGGTGATTGTTGCAGGAGTTGGTGAAACACAAATGGCTTTAATGTTGCGTACGTTTACGGAAATATATAATACCCGCAGTTACGATGCTATTATCCGGATGCATACGATGAGTAACCAGGTATTTGCCCTGACTTTTCCGTATGACATAAGCTGGGATATTTTTCTGGAATTGCTTGACCATCTGATATATTTTGACGAAAGTGAGCATAAAGCACAAATCAGGGCATGGCTGACTTTGCCGGAACAATGCAAACTGGTCGCAGGCGAACATGCCATGTTCTTCACCAAAGAGGATGATAAGGACTTTGACCCTGTCCGGCTCACTACTCAGCATAACCACGGTTGGAAAGTCGATTATGAAACCGAACAGTTAGTAGCAACGGAGGTCCTGGAAGAATATGTTAAACCCCCGTTTGCTTATTATGAGGTGATACAAAAGAACTTTGTCGAATTTGATTGAGTCTATTTCTCTTTAAGGTCGTAAAAAAGCAGGCGTGTATGTTCATCTTTATCCTCTTCTTCCAAAGGAATAAAGCCGTTCCTTATGTAAAAGGGGATAGCTTCACGATAAGCATCTACGGTAAGAAAGCGACAGCCTGTTTTATTCGTTATGAGGAATAGATTTTTGATAAAGTTCAATAATCCTGTTCCAATCCCGAAACCTTTACAGTCTTCCGAATCTCCCAAACGACATATTTTTACGACCGGGTAGCTTTTGAGTCTTTTATCATTAACAAATCGACGTTTTCGAAAACGATTAAACTCGGCTGTTTTTTCGAAATCAGTCAGGGATATGCGGGTCATTAGCTAGGCTAAAATAGGCTAAGACATTATTTTTGTCTTCATAAATATAAGTTACTGCAAGTAATACATTACTATACAGAGGTGCTTCATTAAACAGAAAGTCATTCAAATCTGCATCTCCGCAGTTGAATGACTTTATTGTTTCTTTCTCCTTTAGTTTTCTTAAAACTTTACCGGAGTTAATTTCGCTATTCATTACAATCGAATTTAAAAATACTTTTAAAGTACTCATAATCCTTCTTTCTGCGTTCCAGTTCCTTTGAGGATACTTTCCGCGGATGCTTCATCAATCTTCGAAACGACGGGCATCTTTACCGTATAAAATCGGTGTTTCTTTAATAGGTCTGGCCATATTTTTTCTATTTATAAGGTTTATGGGCCAAAGATAATTATAATTTCGTTATTGATGAATCTTTAGCGATTGTTTTTCAATATTACTTTTATATCAGGTTCGTTGTTGATTCTATCCTCAAATGACGTAAGTCTGAACCTGATACGCCCTGGAACACCTGTAAACCGAATTCCGGAATGACAGCCAGGATATGGTCGAACACATCGGCCTGGATGTCTTCATATGGAATCCAGTCTGTGGTGGATGCGAAGAAGTATAGCTCCATGGGAATACCCTGTTCTGTCGGTTGCAGCTGGCGAACCATGCAGGTCATGTTCTGGCTTACATTGGGATTGCTTTTCAGATAATTCACCAGATAAGCGCGGAAGACACCTATATTTGTCTGGCGTCGTCCGTTTACCCAGATAGAAGCGTCGATGTTGTGTTCTTTATTATAAGTCTCCAGTTCTTCCTGTTTCGTATCGATATAATCGGTGAGTAATGATATTTTTCGGAATTTCGCCAACATCTCCGGTGTACAGAAATGTACGCTGTTCATGTCGATATTGATGGAACGCTTCACACGGCGCCCTCCCGATTCTTTCATCCCCCGCCAGTTCTGGAAAGAATCGCTGACCAGTGCATAAGGCGGTATGGTGGTAATTGTGTTGTCGAAATTGCGAACTTTAATAGCATTCAGCGTCACTTCGATCACTGTTCCGTCAGCCCCGTATTTTGACATCGTTATCCAGTCGCCCGGACGTAGCATATCATTGGCTGATAGCTGAATACCGGCCACAAAACCAAGTATAGTATCCTTGAACACCAACATTAGGATGGCAGCTGAAGCACCCAGTCCGGCAAATAACGTAGCGGGCGATTTACCGATCAGGATACTGATAATGATTATTCCACCGACAAAGAATACAATCACCTGAATGATTTGTACAAACCCTTTCAACGGTTTGTTCTTCATCGATTCTTTCCGGTTGTATATCTCTAATAACAAGTTCAGCGAAGCGTTGATGAATCGTAGTACAACGGCCACAATGTAAACACTGCATACCATCTGAAGAACACCGAGCAAAGTAGGCATTTCCTCTTTGGGTAGTGCCAGCGGAAGCATGATATAAACCAGGATCGCGGGGATCAGGTGCATCAGCTTATTGATGATCTTCCGTTCTACTATCAGGTCGTCCCACTGGTTTTTGGTTTTTTGGGCAAAACGCTTAAATAATTCGAGGAAGATATAGCGGCAAGTGTAATCGATACCGACGGTTATTGCTATTAGAAGCAGTAAGACGACCAGGTTGTCCCAAATATTTGCCGAATCGTGTACTAATCCCCATTTAATCAGGTAACTGTTGATCCATTGTTGTAATTCACTCATATATTTGTATTTAAAGTTGTGAACACAAATATAGGGAAAAAATCATTGTTGCCCAAGTTTACATTAATCAGAGTATTGATACACTTTCAGTTCAAACAGAGGAATCATCGCAAAGAAATGATCGAATATATCCGACTGGATGCGTTCGTATTCTTTCCATACTTTATTACGGGAAAAGAAATAGATCTGGATAGGCACACCGTATTCTGTCGATTGCAACTGGCTGATGATCAGGTCGAGGTCGGTGTTTACAACCGGCAGACTGGTCAGGTAACGCTCTACATAGACACGAAACATCTGCGAGTTAGTCGGTGTCACACCTTTGTCCGGCTTATAATCGGCCAGCAGGGGAATCTCTTTCCGCATGTTATCCAGCATTTCAGGTGTACAGAATTTGATTGTGTTCAGGTCGAGAAAGATGGATTTCATGACACGCCGTCCGCCCGATTCAACCATTCCCTGCCAGTTCTGGAAAGAGTTGTTGACCAGTGTATAGGGTGGAATAGTGGAGATTGTATTGTCGAAGTTCTGTATTTTAACGGTGTTCAAAGTAATTTCCTGTACAATCCCGTTTGCGTTGGACCCCGGAACTGTAATCCAGTCACCTGGCGTAACATATCATTGGCTGATAACTGTATGCCCGCTACGAATCCGAGTATCGTATCTTTGAATACCAACATCAGGATGGCGGCCGAAGCACCCAGTCCGGCAAACAATGTGGCTGGTGATTTGTTGACAAGAATGGCAATAATCACAATTCCTCCAATGAAGAAAGCCAGCACCTGAAGTACCTGCACGAATCCTTTTATCGAACGGTTCTTACTGACCTCCCTATGATTATATATATCCATTGCCACCAGGATAAATCCGTTGATGGCCAGCAACAGAACAAATACAATATAAACGGCGCAAACTTTTTGCGAAATCAACAACAATTCTTTTCCCCGGATAAAAGCCATCGGCAATAAAGTATAGACCAAAATTCCGGGAATGGCATGCACCAGATTATGTATAACTCTCCTCTTAATCAACAAAGTATCCCAGAAATAATGACTTTTCTCCGATAACTTCCGTACACTGCCGACAAAAATGTACTGACATAAGTAATCGACTCCTACAGCTACCGCGATCAGTAGTACGGCAATAATCATTTCATCGAATGTATTTGCGATTTTCGCATCCACGCCCCAGCCGACGAGGATTTTGTTCATCCAGCTACCTAAATTTACCATGTTGTTATCTCTCTTTTATAATGATAACATTTACAACTGCATTTGGTTTAAATAATAAAAAAGTCTAATCAACCCCTGATAACAAAAAGGAATCCGGTATCTTTGTAGACCATAATATAAAGATGTATGGTAATATATCCATGAAAACATTAGTTCTGATGATGTTATTTGCAAGTTGTTCGAATCTGTTTGCGGCTCAGAATACAAAAGCGCTGGAAGTAAAAGAATATAAACTAAAAAACGGATTGACAGTCTGGCTGAATGAAGACCATAGCCAGCCGAAAGTATTCGGTGCCGTTGTCGTAAAGGCAGGAGCGAAGGATTGTCCGGATACCGGAATTGCCCATTATTTTGAACATATGATGTTCAAAGGAACCGACAAAATCGGAACTGTCGATTACGATGCGGAGAAAACGTTGCTGGATTCTATCGCGCTGAAATATGACAAACTGGCGGCCACAGAAGATGAAGCGGTTCGCTCCCAGATACAGAAAGAGATAAACGAATTAAGTATCCGTTCTTCCGACTATGTAATTCCCAATGAGTTCAACCGTTTGATTTCCAAATATGGCGGTTCGGGTTTGAATGCCGCAACGTCTTATGATGCAACAATCTATTTTAATACCTTTTCCCCGCAATATATGTCCCAGTGGGCGGAAATCAACAGTGAACGCCTGCTGAATCCGGTCTTCCGCCTGTTCCAAAGCGAACTGGAAACAGTTTATGAAGAGAAAAATATGTATGGTGATTTCATCGGTGGGCCTGTTATGGACCGGTTACTTGCCCGTTATTTTGCCCCGCATCCGTATGCTTATCCGATAATCGGCAGTACGAAGAACTTGAAGAACCCACGCCTGACAGAGATGCGGAAGTTTTTTGAAGAATATTATGTGGCCTCCAACATGGGGCTGATATTAAGTGGGGATTTTGATACGGAGGCTGTATTGCCGATTCTGGAAAAAACTTTTTCCCGTATCCGTCCGGGAGAAGCTCCCAAACATGATATTGTGCCCCTTCCGCCATTTAAAGGAAAGGAGAAAATGAAAATAAAATTCCCTGTACCTCTTGTGAAAGCGATGGGAATGGGGTTCCGTGGCGTTCCGGCCAATCATGAAGACCAGGTGGCGTTGGCTGTGGCGGTTAATATGCTGAACAATGCGAACGGGACCGGTTTTCTGGATAAACTGATGGTAGACCGGAAGATTATGGCGTCTATGGCTATGAATGAAAGTATGAATGAAGCCGGGATACTGGCCGTTGCTGTTATCCCCAAGCTGATGTTCCAGACTTATGGCGGGGCCGAAAAACTGGTTTGGAAAGAAATCAACCGAGTTAAAGAAGGAGATTTCAGTGACGAGATATTCAATAGCCTGAAGCAGGAGCAACGCCGCCAATATGCCTCTAATCTGGAGAATATAGATTCGCGTGCCCGGATTATGATGTCTTTGTATTCGCAAGGTAAAAGCTGGGAGGATTATTTGCAGGAAGTTTCCGGTATTGATGCTTTGACAAAGGAAGACGTAGTCCGTGTGGCCCGTAAATATTTCAGTGAAAACTATTTATGCGTTACAAAGACGACAGGCAAATATCCGAAGGATAATTTGACGAAACCGGATTTCAGTCCGATTGTACCCAAAAACTCGGAAGCCTCTTCCGAATATGCTAAACAGTTGGAACAACTGCCGGTACAAGAGGTGAAGCCGCGTTTCATTGATTTTCAGAAAGATGTAGAAACGGTGAGTCTGACTCCGTTAGCCACTTTATATGCAACGGCAAATCCTGTTACGGATATATTTACCCTTAACCTGGTTTATCAGGTTGGAACGTTGGAGCAACCCAAACTGATGCATCTGGCTAATTACCTCCAGTTTTTGGGAACGGACTCTCTGTCGTTCCATGAATTCCGTACGCGGTTGCAGGTCCTGGGCAGTACGATTTCTTTCGATGCCACTGACAAGCAGTTTTTCATGCGGATTACCGGTTTCGACAAACATTTTAAGGAAACGGTTCAGCTGGCCGGCGATTTTATCAGGCACGTGAAAGCAGATGATAAACAAATCCGTCAGGTAATAAATGATGCGAAAGTCACCGAGAAGGCTTTCTTCGAATCGAGCGATAACATCGCAAATGCGTTGCTCGAGAAAGTGAAATATGGCGAACAATCCCGGTTTCTTACTAAGTTATCCCTCTCTGAAGTCAAGAAACTGAAAGGTAAGGAACTTTTGGATGCTTTTGTCCAGGTTCGTCAAACGGAATGCGATTTGCTTTATTGCGGAACATTACCTGTCGCCCAGGTCAGGGAAGAGATAGAAGCCTCCCTTCCGTTGAAAGAGATAACCGTATCGGTTAATGCTCCCTATCATCGGGATGCAAAGAAATATGACAAGCCGACCGTTTACTTTATGGATATGCCGACAGCCTCGCAGAGTATTGTTTACGGCTATGCAAAAGGAGAGGTGACAGACGATGCATGGTCGCGCCATGCCGCCCGGTTATTCTCTGTTTATTTCGGAGGCGATATGTCATCGCTGATGTTTCAGGAAATAAGGGAATTTCGTTCGCTGGCTTACCGGGTGAGCGGCCGGTATATATTGCCGCCTCATAAATTGGAAGGAAAAGCCGGTGAGTTTGTCACCATGCTTTCCACACAAAGCGACAAGACGCTGGATGCTTTGGGGATAATGAATTCCCTGATTCACGAAATGCCGGAGAAAGAGGAAAGGATTTCTACCGTAAAGCAATCTATCGTTAACCAGGTCAATAATGATTTTCCTTCCTTCCGGGAAGTACCGGAAAAGGTTGCCGGTTTTCGAAGGAATGGCTTTGACTGCGACCCGAGCGAAGCTTTATTGTCGGGTATCTCGGATATGGATATGAAAGATATTATCCGTTTTTACCGGCATAATGTCCGCTTGAAACCGGTTGTTTATGTCATTGTAGGCAATTCCCGGCGTATCGATATGAAGCAACTGGAAACCTATGGCAATGTGATAAGATTGAGAAAGAAAGATATATATAAATAATGTATAGTAAAGACGAATTAAAGAACCTGAAACTGGAGTTTTGGGAGAGTTTCGCCGCTTATTGTGAAGTGCAGCCTTATTTGCGGGGACGTAAAAAGATGTGGACTTTGTATGATACCAAAGTGAAAGGAGTAGAATTGAAGTTCGATATCAGCCGCAACGGTGCTTATGTGATTCTTGAAGTGAATCACCGGAGTGAAGAGCTTCGGCTTGAAATGTACGAACGCCTGACCTGGTATAAGGAAATGCTGGAACAGGACTTTCCCGGAGGTCTGACCTGGGATATTTGTTTTGTAAGGGATACGGGGAAAGAAGTAGCTCGTATTTATACCGCCAGGGAAGGACTAGACTTTCACCGCCGGCAAGATTGGGGAGAGTTCTTTACTTTTATGGCATCGCAGATGTATCTGTTGGAACGTAACTTTATGTCGATAGCTGAATATTTGAGAGAGTAAAAAGATGGCACATTCAAATCATATGATTTATCAAGTGGCTGGCATTGCGGCGGTAAGTCTGCTGACAGCCTGTTCGACGCAACAGCAAGATGTTAACTTGCAGGAAGTTGGAGTCAGCCATGAATTGGCCCGTTTCAGAAAAGAACATTTCGGGCAGGTCAGATATAACCTGTTTTTCTCCATTCCTGAATCCAGGCAGGAGCCGGTCAGGGGTAAGGCTGTTATACAACTGTCGCTGAAAGAAAAACTGCCGCTTATTATTGATTTCAGGGGAGATGCTTCACAGGTCGCTTCTGTCTTGCTGAATGGTGGGGAAGTGCCTTATGAGGTAAAAAATGAACATATCATCATCCCGGCAGAACGGAGCGTTGTCGGAGAGAATAAAGTATCCATAGAATTTACTCCTGTCGACCAGTCTTTGAACAGGAGGGACGAGTTCCTTTATACTTTGCTGGTTCCTGACCGGGCGCGGACTGCATTTCCCTGTTTCGACCAGCCGGATATGAAGTCGTTATTTACACTGACGCTGGAAGTTCCCGAAGCATGGCAAGCCGTAACGAACGGTGCCATAGAGAAAACGGATACCCTATCCGTTCCCGGACGCAAGTTGATTTCATTCAGGGAAACAGAACCGCTGAGTACTTATTTGTTCGCCTTTACAGCCGGAAAATTTATCCGCGAAACATACACCCGGGATGGAAGGGAAATCTCCTTGTACCACAGGGAAACAGACCCGAAGAAAGTCGCCCAATGTCCCGAAATCGCATCGGAAGTCTTTGACGCTTTAACATGGCTGGAAGATTATACCGCCATTCCGTATCCTTTTGCCAAGTATGATTTGATAATCCTTCCTGGTTTCCAGTTCGGGGGAATGGAGCACACTGGGGCAACGTTCTATACCGACCGTCGTATGTTCCTGAATGAGAACCCGACATTGAACGAGCAGTTGAGCCGCAGTGCCCTGATTGCTCACGAAACAGCCCATATGTGGTTTGGCGACTATGTGACCATGCAATGGTTTGACGATGTCTGGACGAAGGAGGTGTTTGCCAATTATTTTGCTTCGCAGATTGTCGAACCGCTATATCCGGGTGTAAACCATGCTTTGAATTTCATGCAGGATTATATTCCTCCCGCTTATGCGGAAGACCGTACTGCCGGAGCAAATCCAATCAAACAGGAACTGGATAATCTTCGTAATGCCGGCCTGGTCTATGGTAACATCATCTATGATAAATCTCCCGTCGTCCTGGAAATGCTGATTAAAAAGATGGGTAAGGAATCTTTCCGGAAAGGCATTCAGGAGTATCTGAAAACTTATGCCTACGGAAATGCTACTTGGGAGGGGCTGATTAGTATTCTGGATAAATATACGGATGACGATTTGTCCGGCTGGAGCCATATCTGGGTAAATGAAAAAGGCATGCCTGAGATTGCCGCTTCCATTGTTGGCGATAGCTTGGTCGTTTCGCAGAAAGACCCTTTCGGCAGAGGGTTGAACTGGCCGCAGGACCTCACTTATCTGATTGTTCCCAAAACAGGGGAACCGGAAGAAGTTTCAGTTTCTTTCGGGAGAAATTCAAATTCCATCCGGGAGAAATTGAAAACGGTCCCGGAAGAGGGGAGTTTCATTATTCCGAATACGGATGGAAAAGGGTATGGCTTTTTCCGGTTGAACGAAGCGGATGCCAAGGCTTGTGCCGCCTATCTTCCGGTTTGTGAAAATGAATTGCTGAGAGGTTCTCTGTTAATCACATTGTATGAAAATCTGTTGAACCGGACGATTTCGCCCGAATCATATATGGAGGCTATGTTGAACTATCTGCCGGAAGAAGATAATTCGTTGTTATTCTCGGCCGCTTTAGGGTATATCGGTAATTGTCAGCGTTTATTTCCGGTGGATGCTGCCCCTCTGGAAAAAACATTAGGACAGATTGTGGCGACCTCTTCCGTTCCTCAACATTGTTTGCAGGCGTTCCGCTCGTATCGTTCCATCGCAGAATCGCCGGAAGCAATCGCCGCATTATATGACTTGTGGAAGAAGCAGCAAGCTCCCGCCGGCTGTTCGTTAAGTGAAAACGATTATATCAGCTTATCTTATACGCTGGCCCTTCATTTGCCGGAGCAGGCGGATGAGATTATAAACAGCCAGCAATCTCGTATAACTAATCCTGACCGGAAACGGGAGTATGCCTTTATTTCTCCTTCCGTCTCACCGCATAAAGAAGTGCGCGACAGTGTTTTTGCCTCTTTGCTGGTGGCTGAAAACCGCCGGGTAGAACCCTGGGCATCTGCTGCTTTGGCGAATCTGAATCATCCGTCACGGCAGAAAGAAGCGGTAGCCTATATCCGTCCGGCACTGGAGCGATGCAGGAAGTGCAGCGGACAGGAGATATATTTTTCCCGACAGCCTGGGTTCGTGCCTTGCTGTCAGGCCATATGTCGCCGGAGGCAAGGGCAGAAGTTGATGCTTTTTTTGCCTCTCACCCGGATTATCCGCAGATGCTGGCAAACAAAATACGGCAACAGGCGAATCATTTATATATAATTGAACACTAAGCATAAAACAGTCGTGTAGAAAAAAAGTGTGCGTGCCTGCTAATCTTTTGATAGTTTTATTTGCTTTTTCAATTATTATTGTAACTTTGTGGCATCAATAAAATAACAAATGAGAAGAAAAGTATCACATCACCATCATCATCATTACAACGGGCAGTAGTTCGGTGGGCTGATTGGTGTGTAGATACGCATAATATAATTAGATAAGGCTTGCCGTTATACGGTAAGCCTTATTTTGTTTTCGGAAAGCATATAATTATTAAAACAAAAATAAACATGTTACGAATTGCAGTACAATCAAAAGGTCGTTTATACGATGAAACAATGCTATTATTGGAAGAAGCGGGTATTAAACTGAACAGAGGAAAGCGTATTTTGCTGTTATCGGCAAAAGGGTTTCCGGTAGAAGTTCTGTTCCTGCGTGATGATGATATTCCTCAGTCTGTCGCTAATGGCGTTGCCGATATAGGTATTGTCGGTGAGAATGAATACGTTGAAAAAGGGGGAGAAGCACGTTTGGTTAAACGACTGGGATTCAGTAAGTGCCGTTTGTCACTGGCTATTCCTAAAGATGAAGACTACAAGGGCGTGGAATGGTTTGAAGGCAAAACAATCGCTACATCTTATCCCGGCATCCTGAATACTTATCTGAAAGAAAAAGGTGTAAAAGCCGATATGCATGTCATCAGCGGTTCTGTTGAAATAGCTCCGGGTATTGGTCTGGCAGATGCAATTTTCGATATTGTCAGTTCCGGTAGTACGCTGGTCAGCAATCGCCTGAAAGAGGTGGAAGTGGTTATGCAAAGCGAAGCGCTTCTGATTGCGAACAACAATCTGTCGGAAAAAAAGCTGGCGATACTCGACGAACTGTTATTCCGTTTTGAAGCTATCCAGGTTGCTGAAGGCAAGAAATATGTATTGCTGAACGCGCCGAAAGACAAGTTGGATGAAATTATAGAAGTATTACCCGGTATGAAGAGTCCGACGGTGACGCCTTTGGCTAACGGTGATTGGGTATCCGTCCAGTCTGTCATAGCCGAGAAACATTTCTGGGAAATTATAGGTAAACTGAAATCACTCGGGGCCGAAGGTATCCTCGTTATCCCGATTGAGAAAATGATACTTTAATGTCGAGTCAGTTTCCTATTGAGGAAACTACAGTTCCCTCAGCAGGAAATTCGCGTTCCCTCGGCAGGAAACTACAGTTTCCTGAGTACAGAATTACGAGGAAACTGTAATTGACTGGCAATTAACAAATAAGGTCTTTTTCGTTCGTTCCTGATAATTTGTATTTCACATGGCTATCGATGTCTCGTCAAAACAGGTTCGAAAAGAGAAATAGTTGAACTATCCAACTGTCAAAATGGCTCATCTGTTATAGGTTCATTTGCCGTCTGCTTTAGCTGACGGTTTACGTGTTGATTCTTTTTTGGCTTTAGCCACATTTTTCTCAGATAGAGAGCTTTAAGAAATGGGACTAAAGTCCAAAGAGATAAATCCTTTATTAGTCCGTCAGCTAAAGCAGACGGCAAATGAACCTGTAATAGCCAAGTGAGGTTGACGACAGAATAGCTCAAATATGATAAGATTTAAAACTAAACAACAACAATATGGAAGTAATTAAATATCCCTCAAAAGCAGACTGGCCTTCTTTGGTGAAGCGTCCGGCTTTGGATGTTACGACTTTGTTCGATACGGTCCGGACTGTATTGAATGAAGTGCGTAGCGAAGGGGATGCCGCCGTTAAGCGTTACGAAGAGAAGTTTGACAAGGTCACGCTATCCGGTCTTCAGGTGTCGGAAGAAGAAATAAAAGAAGCTCGCGAACTTGTTTCCGAAAATTTAAAACAAGCTATTCGCATAGCAAAGGCAAATATTGAGAAGTTTCATACCTCCCAGCGTTTTATCGGACAAAAGGTGGAGACGACCTCCGGAGTAACCTGCTGGCAGAAAGCAGTTGCCATAGAAAAGGTCGGCCTGTATATCCCGGGAGGAACGGCCCCTTTGTTCTCAACCGTATTAATGTTGGCGGTTCCTGCACATATCGCCGGATGTAAGGAGATTGTACTATGTACTCCTCCGAACCGGGAAGGGAAAGTGCATCCGGCTATCCTGTTTGCCGCAGAAACGGCAGGTGTCAGCAAGATATTCAAAGCCGGAGGAATACAGGCCATCGCAGCCATGGCATACGGCACGGAATCTGTCCCCAAAGTCTATAAGATATTCGGCCCCGGAAATCAGTACGTGACAGCAGCCAAACAGCTTGTCAGCCTGAAAGACGTTGCCATCGACATGCCCGCAGGCCCTTCCGAAGTGGAAGTCATTGCCGACGGAACAGCAAATCCGGACTTTATTGCCGCCGATTTCCTTTCACAGGCAGAGCATGGAGCAGATAGCCAGGCTATGCTGGTTACATCGGCAGAAAGTATCGTATCTCCTTTAGTCGATGCCATCCAACAGCAATTATCTGAACTGTCCCGTAAGGATATTACTGCAAAAGCATTGGAACATAGTCGTATAATCGTCCTGAAAGACGAACCCGAAGTAATTGCTTTCACGAATATGTATGCCCCGGAACATCTGATTATACAAACGGAGAACTACGCTCATATCGCTGAACAGATAGAGAATGCGGGAAGTGTCTTTATGGGACCCTACACTCCTGAAAGTGCCGGCGATTATGCTTCGGGCACGAATCATACGCTTCCGACCAATGGCTATGCCAAGGCTTACAGCGGTGTAAACCTGGACAGCTTTATCAAAAAGATAACCTTTCAGGAAATCACTGCCGAAGGTATTAAGAATTTAGGCGGTACAATCCAGACGATGGCCGGTAACGAGCAACTGGATGCACACCGCAATGCAGTAACAATAAGATTGAAAACAATATGATGGATTTAAAAGACCTGGTAAGACCTAATATTTGGGCGTTGAAACCCTATTCCTCTGCAAGAGACGAGTTTCACGGAAGTGCATCTGTTTTCCTGGATGCAAATGAGAATCCTTATAACGAGCCTTATAACCGTTATCCCGACCCCTTACAGTGGGAGTTGAAAGAACGGATTGCCGAACTGAAAGATGTAGACCGTAATTCCATCTTTCTGGGCAATGGCAGCGATGAGCCGATAGACCTTGTTATCCGTGCATTCTGCGACCCGGGAATTGATACGATTGTCAGTATCGCCCCTTCTTACGGTATGTATGAAGTAGCTTCCAACGTTAACAACGTGGATTTCAGGAAAGTGACTTTAACTCCTGATTTCGAACTGGATGCAGAAGCATTACTGGAGGAAGTGGACGAATGGGTAAAAGTAATCTTTCTTTGCTCGCCGAACAACCCGACGGGAAACAGCCTGAACCGGGATGAAATATATAAGATACTGAAGAACTTTGAAGGAATAGTCGTATTGGACGAAGCCTATATCGACTTCTCGGCAGAACCTTCTTTCCTTCCCGAACTGAAGAAATTCCCGAATCTGATAGTTCTGCAAACATTATCCAAAGCATGGGGAGCCGCAGGCCTCCGGTTGGGCATGGCTTTTGCTTCTCCGGAAATTATTGCGATACTGAACAAGATAAAGTATCCTTACAACGTCAATGTGCTTACACAGAAACAGGCGTTGGACTTGTTGAATAATGAAGGCCAGATGTTGGAACAGTTGCGCCGTATCATGTCCGAACGTATCCGGTTGCAGGCTGCTTTGCCGGAACTGCCGATTGTCCATAAAATGTATTCGACCGATGCAAACTTTATCCTGGTAAATGTAGGCAAAGCTGACTCCGTATATAATAAACTGGTGAAGAAAGGCGTTATTGTACGTAACCGGAATAATGTGACATTGTGTAACGGCTGTCTGCGTATCACAGTCGGCACACCGGAAGAAAACGATGCCTTGTTGAAGGCTTTAAAAAGTTTGTAAGCATGAAAAGAGCTCTCTTTATCGATAGAGACGGAACATTGGTGATAGAACCTCCTGTTGATTACCAGCTGGATAGCCTGGAGAAACTGGAGTTCTATCCTAAAGTATTCCGCAATTTATACTTCATACGTAAACAGCTTGATTTTGAATTTGTCATGGTGACGAACCAGGACGGATTGGGTACCTCTTCTTTTCCGGAAGATACATTCTGGCCGGCCCATAACAAGATGCTGAAGACATTGGAAGGCGAGGGGATTGTCTTTGATGACATGCTGATCGACCGCTCTTTCCCGGAGGATAATTCTCCCAACCGCAAACCGCGTACCGGAATGCTGGGTAAATATCTGGCCGGTGAGTACGATCTGGCAAACAGTTACGTGATAGGAGACCGCCTGACAGATATGGAACTGGCTGCAAACCTGGGTGCAAAAGGCATATGGCTGCGTCCTCGAATGAAGAGGCAGACAGGTTGCTGGTCGGGAATCCTTCTCTTTCCCCTGTACTTATTACGGATGATTGGGATAAAATTACCGAATATCTTTTTGCCGGCGAACGCCGTGCCGTTGTGCAGCGCACCACCAAGGAGACGGATATTTACGTAGAAGTAAATCTGGATGGAAACGGAAAGACAGCGATTTCGACCGGATTAGGCTTTTTTGACCATATGCTGGACCAGATAGGAAAACATTCCGGTATGGATTTGGTTATACGTGTAAAGGGTGACCTCAACGTTGATGAGCATCATACAATTGAAGATACGGCGATTGCCCTGGGTGAAGCCTTGCTGAAAGCCTTGGGCGACAAGCGCGGCATCGAACGGTATGGCTATTCTTTGCCGATGGACGATTGCCTGTGCAGTGTGGCTCTCGACTTCGGCGGACGTCCCTGGCTGGTCTGGGATGCCGAGTTCCGTCGTGAAATGGTTGGCGACATGCCGACGGAGATGTTTCTTCATTTCTTTAAAAGCCTGAGTGATGCCGCCCGCATGAACCTGAATATTAGGGCGGAAGGGACGAATGAGCATCACAAGATAGAAGGTATTTTCAAGGCTTTGGCACGTTCTGTAAAAATGGCTATACGCCGTGATATTTATAAATATGAATTACCGAGTACAAAAGGTTTGTTATGATGAATAAAATGAAATACTGGATGATAGCCGCTGTCACAATTTTGATGGCTGCATGTAGTAATGATACGGAGCATAAGTTGGAAGGCAAATGGCAATTGCAGCAGGTGGAAGCTAATGGCGATGTGATACAGGCTGATACGGTATTTTATAATTTCCAGAATATTTTATTTATGTATCAGGTGTACATCCCGGCTGATGACAAATATGTTTTGCAATATGGCTTCAATACGATAAAGGATGAAGACCAGTTGGAATTGGAATTGACTGAAGACGCAGGCTTGGTAGATTTCTTGTCTTATACCGACTGGAAGTCTAAAACACGTACATTCTCCATAGAGAAACTGAGCGGAAAGCAACTGATTTTAAACAGCGAAGGAAAAAGGTATATATTCCGGAAATTCTAAATTATAGAAATACAGTTTACCTAAATAAAAAGAGAATGCTGGCTTTTCCTGCATTCTCTTTTTATTTAGCTTTATCATCACAGTTCTTTTTCCGCAATCAAATCTGCAACTTCGGCCCTTACTTCACGAATTAAATCATCCGGAGCTATCTGAACCTGCAATCCTCGTTGTCCGGCACTGATATATATAGTATCATATTGTCCGGCAGACTGATGGATATAGGTCGGGAAATGTTTCTTCATCCCGATAGGGGAACATCCTCCCCGGATATACCCGGTTAAAGGCAATAGTTCTTTCACCGGAATCATCTCGCATTTTTTGTTACCCGATACTTTGGCTGCCTTTTTCAAATCCACTTCATCAGCTCCGGGGATAACACAGACAAAATATCCGCTTTTATCTCCGTGAAGGATTAACGTTTTGAATACCTGTTCTACGTTTTCTCCCAATTGCTCTGCCACATGGGTGGCGCTTAAATCATTTTCATCGACTTCATAGGGAACCAGCTGATAGGCTATTTTAGCTTTATCCAACAGCCTGGCCACATTCGTTTTGCTTATTTTCATACTACAATCCTTTCATAGATAACTGAACCCGTTTACGGACCAGGTCTACACTCAAAACTTTCACTTTAACATGCTGATGGATAGAAACCACCTGTGTCGGGTCGCTGATAAAACGATCGGCAAGTTCCGAGATATGAACCAATCCGTTCTCTTTTATACCAACATCTACAAAGCAACCGAAGTTCGTAATATTGGTCACAATTCCCGGTAAGACTAGCCCTTCTTTCAGATCTTCTATCGTTTTAACGGTAGGGTCGAAAGAAAAGACCTGGATAGCCTGGCGCGGATCGCGACCGGGTTTATCCAACTCTTCCATGATGTCAAGTAGAGTCGGCATACCGACTTTCTCTGTAATATATTTCTTAAGGTCGAGCTTCTTCTTTAATTCTTTATTGGTAATTAGCTCTTCAACGGTACATTTTAAGTCCTTGGCCATTTGTTCCACAATCGGATAACTTTCCGGGTGAACGGCGGAATTGTCCAAAGGTGTTTTGCCACCTTGTATGCGAAGGAATCCGGCACTTTGTTCAAACGCTTTTTCACCCATACGCGGCACCTTTAACAGTTCACGTCTGGATTGGAAAGGCCCATGTTCGGCTCGGTAGTCAACAATATTCTGTGCCAGTGTCGGTCCTAAACCGGAGATATAAGTCAGCAGATGCTTACTGGCCGTATTCACATTGACTCCCACCATATTTACGCAACTCTCCACAGTCTGGTCCAGGCTTTTCTTTAAAGCACTCTGGTCGACATCATGTTGATACTGGCCGACTCCGATGCTTTTGGGATCGATTTTAACCAGTTCTGCCAGTGGGTCCATCAACCGGCGTCCGATACTGACGGCTCCACGTACGGTCACATCATATTCAGGAAACTCATCCCGGGCAATCTTTGAGGCAGAATAGATGGAAGCTCCGTTCTCACTGACAACAAACACCTGTACTTTCCGGTCATAACGGATATTGGTAATGAACTGTTCCGTTTCGCGGCTTGCAGTTCCGTTGCCGATAGCGATAGCATCGATGGCATAAGTCGACACCAATTGAGAGACTTTAGCTGCGGCTTTGCTCTTTTCATTCTGTGGCGGATGCGGATAGACCGCTTCGTTATGAAGCAGGTTGCCCTGGGCATCCAGGCAGACTAATTTACATCCGGTACGATATCCGGGGTCGACACCTAACACTCGCTTTTGTCCTAACGGCGGTGCCAGTAAAAGCTGCCGCAAGTTCTCTGCAAAAACACGGATGGCTTCTTCGTCGGCTTTCGTTTTGCTCAGGTTGGCATATTCCGTTTCTATGGAAGGCTTCAGCAGACGTTTGAAAGAGTCGTCTACCGCATTGGCTACCTGATCGGAAACTTCGCTGTTCCCTTTCACGAACCGTCTTTTCAAACGGTCGAGTGTAGTATCGACATCGGGTGATATGCTGACTCTGAGGATACCTTCCGCTTCTCCGCGGCGGAGGGCCAGCAAACGATGGGAACTGCATCGGTTCAGCGGTTCACTGAAATCGAAATAGTCCCGGTATTTGGCTCCTTCTTCCTCTTTTCCTTTAATAACTTTAGAAGATATAATCCCTGTATGGGCAAAAGAATTACGCACGGCGTTACGTGCCCCTTCATTTTCGTTCACCCATTCAGCGATAATATCTCGTGCCCCTTGCAAGGCTTCTGCTGCATTCTTTACTTCTCCTTTGATAAAACTCTTCACCCGGGTCAGCAAATCCGGTTCGTTTTGTATCATGATAATTTTGGCAAGAGGTTCCAGTCCTTTTTTACGTGCAATCTCAGCCTTGGTTACCCGTTTAGGTTTGTAGGGCAGATAAAGGTCTTCTATCTCGGTGCTATCCCAGGAATCTTCGATTCGTTTCTTGAGTTCAGGGGTTAACTTCCCTTGTTCTTCGATAGAACTTAATATGGTATCTTTCCGTTTTTTGAGTTCAGTCAGCTTATCCAGTTGGTCTTTGATATTCCCGATCTGGACTTCATCCAGTCCTCCGGTAACTTCTTTCCGGTAACGGCTGATAAAAGGAATGGTCGCCCCTTCATTAAGCAACCCGATCGTTCTTTCGACTTGTCCGGCCGGAATGTTTAAAGAGTGGGAGATAAGTGAATGGAATAATGTTGTCATAATTCTTTCATTTCTATTTATAGCCTACAAAGATAATCTTTTGCCGTTTATTTTACTTTTGTGGGAAGTTCTTTCTTTTAATATTTGTTACTCTCGTTTATTTTCAACACTTTTGTGAAATAATAAATTTTGAAGTTATGGAACTTGCGCATTCAGAAGAAAATGCATTGGAGCAAAAATATAAAGATTTGTCCGGGTTACTTTCGAACATAGTAGACTCAGTACCAATGTTCTTCTTTGTTAAGGATACTGGAGATGACTTCCGTTATGTTTATTCCAGCCCGATGATGAATCAGATATATGGTCGTTTTCACAATGACGTTGTCGGGAAAACGGACTTTGATTTGTTTGTTGACCCTGTTGCAGCGCAGTCTTTCAGGGATATGGATGAGAAGGTGCTTCAAACGGGAGAGATGCAACGGTTTGTTGAACAGATGCTCGACCCCAAAGGTATAGTGCGTTCTATGGATACCATGAAATTGCTGGTACCCCGCGAAGGAAAAGCGCCTTTTTTATTGGGTATGTCCTGGGACATCACCAAACAACGGCAAATTGAAGAAGAACTGCATGAAAATAATAAAAGACTGGCCTTATCCTGTATGGCAGGCCGTATCTATCCGTGGATATGGGATGTCGTGAATGAAACGGCGGAACTTTCTCATGTAGAGAACGGTGAAATGATTCATGCTTATATCTCCCACGAAAGTTTTACTGAAAAAATCCATCCGGACGACCAGCAAATGTATCGGGATGTTGTGACTGCCTTTGCCCAGGGTGAGATAGAATCATTGCGCCTGAGTTTCCGTTGCCGTTATTTTTCGGAAGAATATGTCTGGCTGGAGAAAATCGGCGAAGTATATGAATATGGTAAAGACGGTAAACCTCTGAAAGCTATTGGTATCCTGCGGGATATCACGGTGGATAAACGCCACGAAGCAGATGTACAGGCGAAGCGTCTTGCAGAGGAGAGTAACCGGATGAAATCAGCCTTTATCGCCAATATGAGCCATGAAATACGTACGCCTTTAAATGCGATTGTCGGTTTCTCTACTTTGATGGCCCAGGCGGAAACGGATGAAGAAAAACAGGAATATCTGAAGATTATTGAATCAAGCAATGAATTTCTGTTGCAATTGATTGATGATATTCTCGATATTTCAAAGATAGAATCGGGTAAGTTGGAGTTCATTTATTCAGACTTCAGTTTAAATAGTATCTTCAAACCGCAGGAGCCGGCTTTCTTACGGCGGGTAAATGCCGGGGTAAAGGTTGTTTTTGAAAATGACGGAAGCGACTACAGTATCATTTCTGAAAAGACAAGACTTACACAGGTGTTGACTAACTTTTTGTCTAATGCGGTCAAATTTACATCGGCGGGAACGATACGATATGGTTATCGTTTGACTGATAATGGCATTTATGCTTATGTCAGCGATACCGGTACCGGCATAAAGAAAGAGGATCAGGTTACTATTTTTGACCGGTTTGTTAAACTGGATAGGTTTAAACAAGGGACAGGACTTGGATTGTCTATCTGTAAGACAATTATAACGATGTTGAACGGAGAGATAGGTATTGATTCTGAGGAAGGCGTAGGTTCTACGTTTTGGTTCTCAATTCCTTGTAATCCCGTAAAAGTTAATTGATTATCGGTAGCCGGATAATAACGGAAGCAAAGCGCTCTATCTCTTCCTGATTGTGTGATGTGAAAATGATCGTGCGTTTATATTCTGTTTGTCGTTCAATTATGCGGTCGATGATGCGGATTGCGAGTGGCTTGTCCAATCCTTTGAAAGGTTCGTCAAGAAGCATAACAGTAGATGGATATGCCAATGCCCGGGCAAGGGCTACGCGCTGTTGCTGGCCGTAACTCAGTTCGTTAGGATAGCGTTCCGTGAAAGTTTCCATCTCGACCATTCTCAATGCTGTTAATGCTTCCTGTTCCGCATAAGATTGTTTATAGAGCGATGCTAACGGTAGGCAACTGTTTTGCAGGACAGTTAAATGAGACAGTAGTTCCGGTTCCTGGAATACAACAGCAAACTTTTCTTCCCGATGAGATATAATCTTTCCCTCGATTGGTTTCAATGTTCCGTCCAGCAGATTCAGTAAAGTTGTTTTTCCGCTTCCTGACGGAGCTTTTATACCATAAATGGTGCCGGGTTCAAAAGTATATGAGAAATGCGATAGTACTTTGGTATCGTCATATTGAAATGTAACGTCTGCTGCTTCTATAGGACAAGGGTGGGGAAGTGCTTCCTTTTCCGGTTTTCCATGGCTGTACTGTATGCTCCATGTAACCAGTGCCAACCGGCTGATTCCTTTATCAAACAGGAAACTTATCAAAACAGCAATAACAGTCCATGCAATCAATTCGGGAACCGATATGAATAACTGTGCACGTTTCATTTCCCCGCCGATACCGAAGGCGCATTGTGAAAGTACCTCGCCCATAATAATGGCACGCCAGCCGAATCCGGTAGCAGACGCTAGTCCACTGAATAAAAAAGGTTTCAGTTGGGGATAATATATATGTATCAGTTTGTTTTTGCGACTGATTTTGAACTGGGCTGCCATTAGGGAAAGTCCGGGCCGCAGGCTGATGATTCCTTTCGTCAGGTTTTCCGTTAATAAAGGGAACATGGTCAGAAAAGCAATTATTAACGGTATTCCTTCCGGGTCAAGAAAGATTAAAGCCAATAAGATAAAAGAGATGACCGGAACGGAACGCATGATTGTCAGCAGGGGACGGAATAACTCATAAAGTAATTCGTAACGGGCAAATAAGAAAGCTGTCATCACTGCGGCTCCCAATGATAGAATGATGCCGGAAACACCGCGTAGGATGGTTGCCGATATGCTTTTATAAAAAGTATCGGTACCGAATAACTGAAATAAGGCTTTTATCAGCTTAGGAACGGACGGAATCAATTCCGGCTGGTCCGTTGAAGAGGCTACTAACTGCCAGACAAGCAGCAGCAAGCAGACTGACACACATGAGATAAATCCTTTTTTCATCGTTCTCCTGAAATAAAGCCATTGTCCGGAAGTTTTCCTCCTATGGCTTTCGGTTCATATTGTTCTATCAGACGAAGGAAGTCGAGAATGTTTTCTTTGGCTTCTCCGGTTGATAAATAGTTAATACGGCATCTCTCTATGCTTTCCGGAGTGAGTATTCCTGGGGCAAATATATTGCGGCTCTCCAGAATCTCTATTGCTTTTTGAGGTTGACTGACGGCAAACTGACAGGACTCATTTAATAAGCTATCCAGCAATGTTCTTTTATCGTTTAACGAAGGTGCATAGACAATCGCGGTCTGGGCAAATCCCGGAGAGGTACTGTCCGGATTGTTAAGACTCGTTTTTATCGATAAAGTACTGTCTTTCCGAAGTATCACGCTTAGAAACGGCTCTGCCAGGACAGCCGTCTGAATCTGTCCGGCTAGCAATCCCTGGCTTATTTCACCGGGAGTAGTAAACGAATAATTCAAAGAATAAGATAATCCTTTTTGATGTAAATAGTAGCGGGTCAGGATATCGGGAGTTGTACCTGCACCGAAGACATATAAAGTTTCTGTTTCCGGTGATTGATTCCGTATCCCTTGCTTTTCGACAAGATACAGATTTCCCCAGACAGGGCATCCGAGTAAGGAATATTTCAATCCTTTATTATAAAGATTGGCTGCATTAATCATAGGAAGGGCAGCCAGGTCCGCTTTCCCTTTTATTAATAATGCCTGCATCAGTTCCGGGGAGTCGACTATATCTACAGATAACCGTTTACCTCCTATCTCCGGCGAATCCTCCATCATCTTTGCAAAAGCAATAACGGAAGGTCCGCGAAGAACAGCCACATGAAGCACATCATTCTCCTTTTTCCCATTATTGCAGCTGCATAGAATCAGCAGAAGTAAACAAAAGTATTTGATCATCTTTTTTGTTGCAAAGGTAGGAAATTAGGATTAATAGTCATGTAAAATAAGAGGTCGATTAAAAAAAGTATGGAATAGGAGAGGTCTATAAAAAATTAAAGCCTGTCTCACGACAAGCCCTAACCAACTTTGTTAACCTTAAATCTAATACTATTATGAAAAAACCACAATACAAAAGTACGGATCTTTTCATAAGTAGCAATAGTTAAAATGCTAATATATGTTTTCTAACATGCAATAAATACTAATGTATTCCATATTATATCTTATTAGTCTTTTCCTGCGTCATCAGGCTGACAACGACAATAGCAATAACAGACAACGGGAGAGCAAATAGAATAGGATCTATCGCAAACCAGGGGTATGTATCGATCAGCACATCTTTTCCCGTCAATGTTTTACACAGACCAACCGCGCTGGCTTCTGCCTTATGGAGAAACAGCATGGCAAACATACTTGCCAATGCTCCCGTCCAGAGACTGGCTAAAGCTCCTTGCTTTGTCGCCTTTTTCCAATACAATGCACAGAAATAGGCGGGGAGGAATGTGACTGCACAAATACCCATAAATAAGGCCGTCCCTCTGGCTATAATACCGGCACTCAACGTATAGCAGATAATATAACTCAACAGGATAGAACATAAAACTCCGATACGGACTCCCATCGTTGAGTTTGTATTTTTACGGCGTCCCAGGTTCGGAAATGCATCCGCCCCGAATGCAGCTCCCATCGTATGGAACTGTGCACTCAATGTGGACATACTGGCCGACAGGATACAAAGCATGAAGACGGCACTAAACCATTCCGGCATTGCACGGTCAATAAACAACGGGATAATTTTATCCATATCTTTGATGGCTTCCGAAGCGACAACTCCTTCTGTCTTCATAAAGAATAGATTCGACAATGCTCCGACATGGTAAATGGCTCCTACGGTTATAATCAGGAACACGCAACCGATAAGCACTCCGCGATTCAGCTGTTTGGTACTCTCCACCATCATGAAACGTACAACTAACTGAGGTTGTGCCAAGCAACCTATTCCGACACCTAAGATAAGCGATGTAACCAAGGTGTACCATTGGGGAGAACCGGTGACCGGCATCGCCGTCCATCCCTGGTGTCCCAACTCTTTGAAACGGTCGGGAACAAGCGGGGCAATCTCCGTCAATTTCTGGTTCGCTTCAATGAAGCCCATGTCCATGACTTTGTAAAACCAGAATAAAAGGAATAACATACAGCCGAACATAATCACAGCCTGTAAGGCATCTGTATATAAAACGCCTTTTATACCACCGGTAATTACATAAGCAGCCACAATCAAAGTAAATATCAATAAAGCCAGATGCAGGTCGATATGGAACATCTGTTCGATGAAAACAGCGCCTCCTTTCATGACAACGGCCGCATACAATGGCATTCCTATAAAAATGATAGTAGCTATAAATATCTGTATACTACGCGATTTATAGTGCATTCCCAATAATTGTGGAAATGTGCGCGCATTATGCTGTTCTCCTAACTTACGGGTTCCTCTACCGAAGAAGATAAAGGCTACGACCACTCCCATAAACATATTCAGCAGGCATAGCCACTGGATACCCATACCGAAAGTAGCTGCGACACCGCCAAAACCCACTATAGCCGATGCAGAAATAAATGTAGCTCCATAGGAGAGGGCCATGATGATAGGATTGACTTTTCTTCCTCCTAGCAGATAATCACTGGCATTTTTTGTCTGTTTATATCCGATATACCCTAACCAGGCAATGACAAACATATAAAGGATAACAACAATTCCAAGGGTAAGGGTACTCATTTATCAGGTTGTTTAGGGTTATCACTCTCTTTATCTCCTTTATTCCAATTGGTAATTCCGAACCATAAAGAAAAAATTAAACACACAAAGGCTAACAGGTAGGCTAACCAGATACCGGGATCTTCTATTCCGAACATTTGTTATTTGTTTTTAGGGTGGAGAGGCTGTTGTAAACCTCCCCACGATAAATAATATTATAATTTCATCAAGTCGCTTTCGCAAATGCATTCCAGATTCTGACGACGGATTACTTCACGGGCTGCTTCCCGGTTATTAGTACGAAGAATAAGGATCGATTTGTCATTCAGTGAAAAACAATACATATATTCTATGCTCAGACCGGCTTTTGTAAAATGTGTCAATGCCTGTGCAAAACTTCCGGCACAAGAGTTAGTCACGATAGCCAGCACGTCTGTCAGATTTGCACTTACATTGTTGCTTTTCAATATCTTGTATGCTTTCTGCGGATCGCTTACAATAATACGCAGAATACCATATTCAGACGTATCCGCAACAGTAGCAGCAATGATCCGTATATTTTCTTCAGCAAGCAGAGCCAGGATTTCACTTAGCTTTCCATATTTATTCTCCAGGAAAATAGAAATTTGATTTACTGTCATAGCTGTATCTTTTATTTGTTGAACAATTGTTTTAACAGAACTTACGCAAGTCTTTTACTCTTACGGCTTTACCATCCTGAACGGGCAATGAGCCTTTGGCTACCAGTTTCAGACGCGGGGTCAACAGCAATTCATCTTTCAGCTGTCGGGTAATGTCTTTTGCAAGACGTTGCAAGACGCTGTAATCGTCGGTAAACAGGTCGCTCAGTTCTACTTCGATCAGCATTTCGTCACTGTTGTTAACCGTTTCGAGAGTGATCAGATAGTTGCTTCCCAGTTCTTTGAACTGCATTAAAATCTTTTCGATCTGGATCGGGAAGAGATTCACGCCTTTCAGGATGATCATATCGTCACTGCGTCCTTTGAAGCGGGCCAGACGTTTATGCGTTCTTCCGCAAGGACATTCACCTGGGATAATGCAGGTCAGGTCACGGGTACGGTAACGTAACAGCGGCATGGCTTCACGATTGATTGTCGTTAATACCAGTTCGCCTACTTCCCCTTCCGGAACAGGCTGTAATGTCTGGGGATCTACAATCTCCACAATCGTATAATCTTCCCAGATATGTAATCCGTTTTGTTCCGTACATTCGAATGCAACACCGGGGCCATTCATTTCAGACATACCGAAACAGTTATATGCTTTTACACCCAACAGTTGTTCGATGCGTTTGCGTTGTTCTTCCGAGTGAGGTTCGGCACCGATACAAACCGTGTGCAGTTTGGTGTCTTTGCGCGGATCCAGTCCCATTTCATACATTACTTCAGCCAGGCGAGTGGCATAGCTGGGAATAATATGCAGGCAGGTCGTTCCAAAATCAGTAATAAATTTGATCTGGCGTTTGGAATTACCGGCGGCGGCAGGAACAGTTAATGCTCCAAGTCTTTCTGCGCCATATTGAAATCCCAAACCACCGGTGAACATACCATATCCGGAGGTGTTCTGGAAAACGTCTGTATCACGTAAACCGACCATATACATGCAGCGTGCCACCTGATTGGCCCATTGGTCCAAGTCCTTTGCCGAATGTAATACGACGGTAGGATTTCCGGTTGTACCGCTGGAAGAATGTACTCTTACGCAATCCTTGATAGGAATAGCCGCCATTCCGAACGGATAATTATTACGCAGGTCGTCTTTCGTTGTGAACGGAATTTTTTGCAGATCATCCAATGACTGGATGCTGTCTGCCGTTATGCCGTTGTCTTTAAGAACTTTGCTGTAGAAAGGAGAGTGTCCGGCTAATTCTATTGTTTGTTTCAGTCGTTCCAACTGTAGTTTATTCAGTTCTTCACGACTCATCGTCTCAATATCTTTCTGCCAATACATCATAGCTTTTTCGTATTATATTGTGTTTAATTCATGAAATTAGACTGCAAATGTATCTTTTATTTTGATTAGATGCAGCATTTTTGCTCAAAATTATAAAAACAGGTAAATTAAATGTTGATTTTCTAAGGTTCCTGAAAAAATATCTTTACATTTGCCTCCAACAGTAAGTTACAATTATAAACCTTGATTTCTAATATATGAACATGTACGAAAACCTTTCAAAAGAAGAACTGATCCAGCGCATTAAAGTGTTGGAGACAGATTTGGCAGCATCAGTCATGAAGAATGCGAGATAGAGAAAATGAGCGAAAATCTTCTTAACCAGCGTAAAATTAATTTCCTGAATATCTTAATGAATACTATTCTGTCAAATATCTTTGTCGTTATAGCCGTAAAAGATGTTTTCGACAGTTTTAAATATATTTACTTCAATCAGGCGGCCGAAGACTTTATGGGGGTTAAATCTTCCGAGGTGTTAGGTAAGACAGACTTTGATTTGTTTTCTGATCCGAGAAGGGCACATGAAATCCGTACGGAAGATTATTCAACGATCAACCACGGACGAATCCATAAATCGGTGGTTGAATATGAGAAACCGAACGGGGAAATCCGTATTGTGAACATCATCCGTTTATTGATAACCAACCCGGACCCGGGAGCTTCTCCTTTGTTATTGGCTATGCTTTGGGATATTACGGAACAGCGGCAAAATGAACTGGATCTGATCAAGGCACAGGAGGCGGATAAAATGAAGAATGCCTTTATCGCTAATATGAGCCATGAGATCCGTACGCCATTGAACGCGATAGTAGGCTTCTCCCGGTTGATTACCGAAACGGATAATGCCAGTGAGCAACAGGAGTATCTTACAATTATTAATAATAACAGTGACCTGTTGCTCCAATTGATCAACGATATTCTGGATTTTGCCAAGATAGAATCCGGGACGTTGAATTATAATATGTCGTGGGTGGATCTGAAAGATGTCTGCCAGGAGGTTTATATTTCACAATCGTTGAAAATGACTTCGGATGTGGCATTGCTGTATAATGGGGATATGTTGCCTTCTGTCAGGTTACGGACAGATACGCAGCGTATTGAACAGGTATTGCTGAATCTTTTATCCAATGCTATAAAATGTACGAACCAGGGATTTGTCTCTTTGTCGTATGAGATAGAAGGAGATTTTGTCCGGGTATCTGTCACTGATACCGGGATTGGCATCGATAAGGAGAAGCAGGCATCTGTATTCGAGCGGTTTGTGAAATTGGATGATTTCAGGCAAGGGACCGGCTTGGGACTGTCTATCTGTAAGATGATCATAGAAAAGTTAGGTGGAGAGATAGGTCTTCGGTCGGAATTGGGCAAAGGGTCTACATTCTGGTTTACGCTGCCATTAGTTGTTCCGGAAGAGTCTGAAAAGAAAGAAGCAGGCAATGAAATTCCTATGGAGATCATTCCGGATGCTTTACCAGGGCAATATACAATCTTGATTGCAGAAGATGTGTTGGAAAATTATCTTTTGCTGCAAGCAGTCTTAAAGCAACATTATCGTCTGATTTATGCAGAAAACGGACAGATTGCCGTACAGCAGTTTAAGGATTACAAGCCGGATATTATTTTGATGGATATAAAAATGCCGGTGATGGACGGTTACGCCGCCACTTGTAAAATACGTGAATTATCTTCGGATGTTCCTGTTTTGGCTCTTTCTGCATTTGCATTTGATGAAGAAAAAGAGAAAGCGAAATGTTGCCGGTTTAATGATTATCTGGTGAAACCCGTAGATATTCCATTGTTGAAATATAAGATCAAGTATTATCTCAATAAAAAATAATATAATATGAAGCAAGCGTTTATATTCCTGGCTACAGGATTTGAAGAAATAGAGGCGTTAGGCACAGCCGATATTTTACGTAGGGGAGGTGTCAGAGTCTCTACCATCTCGATTAACGGTGAAACCCGGGTAATGGGGGCGCATAATATCCCGGTGATAGCAGATTACCTGTTTGAAGAGGCCGACTTTAGTGTAGCAGATGCTTTAATTCTCCCGGGAGGTATTCCAGGAAGTAATCATCTGAATACTTGTACCCGCCTAAAAGAACTTATACTGGAAAAGAATAAAGAAAATATAATTCTGGGAGCAATCTGTGCAGGACCTATGGTTTTAGGCGGCTTAGGATTATTGAAAGGACGTAAGGCCACTTGTTTTCCGAACTTCGAACCGACTATGATAGGAGCCATCCCTACCGATAATGGTGTTGAGCAAGATGGAAATATCATAACTTGCCAGGGCCCCGGTTTTGTATTCGAATTTGGATTATCCTTATTGAAAGTTTTACGGGATGATGAAATAGCGGGAGAAGTGGCGGATGCCTTGCTAGTAAGAAACTGAAAATAAAAGAAACGGGAGTTATTAATAACAATAGCTCCTGTTATGCAACCGCCATAATCAGAGTTACTTGACTATTACCAGGTTTATTTGCCGTCTGCTTCAGCTGACGGTTTAAAGTAGTTTCTTTCTTTTGGCTTCAGCCACATTTTTCTTAGATAGAGATTAGTAATAAATGTGACTAAAGTCTGGAGAAATAGATAATTTACCAATCCGTCAGCTGAAGCAGACGGCAAATGAACCTGTAATAAGGCTTGTTTTATTGACTAGCTTTAACAATCCCCCTCCCGGCTTCCTCTCCAGATTGGAACTTCATAATAATGTTTCATCAAATGTACTGTCATACTATCATATTTTTATATAATGCACCATTACTGTCCCGTAAAAGTGGATAAATAGTTCTTTGAAATAATTGAAATATAGTCTATTAGATACTACTTTTTAGGCGCGACGATTTGAAATCATACCTTTGAGGTCA
>NZ_QSDP01000209.1:0-2327 GCF_003463685.1 Parabacteroides sp. AM58-2XD | reverse complement strand
AATAATAAGACGAAGGGGAGCATTAACCTTAAAAGACTTAAAGCTGGATGGGATGAGAACTTTTTGGAGACACTTTTACAAGAGAATAATTTTTAATGCGTCTGCCCTGCGAAGTGGGTTGTTTTTCATTTTCATAACCCACCCGAAGCGTTTCGTTGGCAGGAACAACCATATATGCGCCAGGTTCCATATTGAACGTCACCTTCAGGTCACGATCTCCCCACCTGTTTATATTGGGTGTACGCAACCGGAGAGCCGGACGGAAAAGTATCCGTTTTACATTCGATTCATCCGAACCGATATACCATCTCATGTTTCCCGGAGCAGATCCGGAATAATATTCGTCGTAAAACTGTCCCGTAAAATTAACACCTCCTGTTATACCGACATACCGGCAAACAAAAAAAGTAAACGCCGGCTCCACCTCCCAGGAGTAGTTATTATTCAACCCTCCTGAAAGAGCAAATTCCCATCTCCTGAATGCCTCTTCCTCTTTTGCCCCGGCAACAACAGGGAGCAACAACACCATCCATAACAACAATCGTTTCATATCTTTTCCGTTTTCACTATTGTGAAGACATGAAAAACAAGAAATACCCCTATCCTGCGACAGGAAATTTCTATAATTTATAATACAAACAGCCATGATACGAATGCAGGAACATGTTCGTCCCCATTTTTTATAAACTAAACTTATAGCCCACTGAAATACTTGCAGTTCTATTTTTCATTTTATGTGTTGCAGTCTTATAACTGGGTGTATCAAAGCCGGACCATACTTTCTTTAATCCCAGATCGTAAGCAAAAGAAACGACAAAACGAGATATTTCTCCCGATAGCCCAAACCTAAGTCCGGAATCAAACCGATCGAATGCTTTTATTTCCGTATCAGCAATCCAGTCCCATTTAAAATCTTGATACAGGTTATCCCAACGTTCAGAACTACGAACATTCCCATTATCATTAGAAACAATAACATCAATCTCACCATAACCTGCTACTCCACAAGCAAAATAAGCTCCGACAGAAGGAACCAAATACACATTTTTCATTATTGGAATCCGATAACCAACCATTAAAGGAACCTCTAAATATCCTAAATGAATATCAGCCTGTCTCAATACAGATGAATAATTGTATTGATCCCACAAACCTGAAGCACCTTTGCTTGAATAAGATAAACCAGACTGTAGCATAAGTCCGTTTTTAAACAAATAATCAACAGATAATCCTCCTACCACATCTGCATTATGAGAATTACTTATGATAGCTAAAGAGGAAACATTCATACCCATTTCGACTCCCAAACGCACTTGGGCATTCACCGTCACAATACTCAAACAAATGAGTATACTCAAAATACAACATCTAACTTTCATACTCTTCTACTTTTAAGTTATATATACTTTATAGACTGGATTCAATAAAATACCCCTATCAATAGGATAGAGATATTTTACTTAATCCACCTTCAATATATTAATTCTTATTCCGTTTTATTCTCTATATAATCATGATCTGAACATGTATTATCTTTATCATTATAATTTCTCATATAATAATTATACCCCAGTCCTTCAGGATAAGTACCTGCTGTCTTCACCATAAAATGAATACATTGTGCAGAAGTTAGAGGATTTGCATAATTTTTAACCATAAGTCCTAAATCATAAGTTTGTACACCATATTTAGAATCATCATCTATCTTATCCACTCCATCATGATCAAAATTATAATCAACAGCCAAAGACCCTAATGTAGCATCAGGCTTTACAGATATTGGTATATTTTTAAAATGACAGTGAATCTTCTCAATTGTATGGCTTGTACTATAACGCTGCCAACCACCCCATTTTTTATTTCTTCTACCAAAACATGTAACTTCAAATTGAACTTTTGTATAAAATGTACCTTGAGCATCTTTACTTACTAAATGTCTGATTAATTTACAACTTGCATTTACACTTTTTTTATTATCCGATTTAACATATTCCATATTATCGTAATCAACATATTCGTCTTCATCTCTCAATAAATCATTAGAAATAATATACGAATATTTTATAGGAGTGTTTTTAGCCATAATATTAGATTCGGCAGAAATGTATTTACCGTCTACAATATTTTTGGTGTCATTTAAATAGAAAACACCATCTTTATTAGCCACACAACGATAAGCATTTGCTTGTATAATAGGCATAATAATGCTATCATTATTCATATGGTACATTATTCATATATACATACTTAGAATATTTAGATAATAAAAAAGTAACTTTCAATTTCATCATTATCATTCTGAGCATTTTCTATTTCATCAATAATTT
>NZ_QSDP01000208.1:0-2558 GCF_003463685.1 Parabacteroides sp. AM58-2XD | reverse complement strand
TGACCTCAAAGGTATGATTTCAAATCGTCGCGCCTAAAAAGTAGTATCTAATAGACTATATTTCAATTATTTCAAAGAACTATTTATCCACTTTTACGGGACAGTAATGATGAAGATTATATTCTTATTGTTAATTCATATTCAGAGAATTCCCCGTGGATTTGTAATTTTACAGTTCCTATCTATGAAACATTGATAAAAGAGTACGGAGAACTTACGGCCTATACGGAGCATATGAATATGTTATTGATACAAAACGAAGAAGAATTGTCCTTTTTCGAACAAGATCTTTTCAGTAGATATAAACATCCTCCTCGTATGGTCATATTATTGGGCAATCCAGCTTTCGCTCTTTTGTTGGATAAATTAGAGAAGACTTGGGGACGGCAGATTCCAATTGTTCTTTATACGAATAAATTATATGTCGGCCCGCGTGAAACCTATTTACAAGAGCGAATGATTATGCAACAGGAAAAGACTCCTATAAACGATGTCATTCGGTTACACCCACAGGTAACAGTTCTTTTTATACCTGATTATATAAAGGAAACTATTGAATTGATGCGTCATCTTATGCCGGATATGCGACATTTACTGTTTCTTTCCGATAAAACGTTTCTTGGGTTACAAAATTTGGAGATACTCGAAAATATTATGCAAACCGAATACCCGGATATCTGTTTTACGATCCTGACCGCCGGAGATGTCACAGGAAGCGTTCTGATAGACTCTTTAAAGAATGTAGATGAGCATACCGGAATTCTGTTGTCATCATGGTGTTTTAAAAGTCAACAAGGAAAATATGTTGTTCAAAGTTCTGATATCTATCAAACAATAAGCTCTTATACCTCTTTGCCTATATTTACCTTATATGATATGGCGATTGATAAAAACGGTTTGTTGGGAGGATATTTTTATACATCCTCCAGTATATATGATATCGTTATAAAAACGGTTAGATCTATACTTGAAGGAGATGTTCGGGAAACTGTTGTTTCGCCTGAAAATCCCGGGCCAGTACTGGACTATCAGGTATTAGTGAAAAAGGGGTTTTCTCCGGCAGATTGTCCTTCTAATACGTTTTTTTATCTGAAACCTTCTTCTTTTTGGGAACAGAACCGTTTGTATATATCTGTGGGCATTTTGCTGTTCTTTTTTGTCATTTTCTTTTTGCTTTGGCGCATAAGAGTATTGAACCGTCAGCGTGCTTTGCAACAACAGATGCAGCGGTTGCTTCGTACGGTAAATCGTAAATTGTCGCTTTCTTTGGATGTTGCCAATATTATTCCATGGAGATGGGATTTGCATAAGCATTTGATATTCTGTGATGTCAAACATCCGGATATGGAGTTGAAAGTGGAACATCCCGTATTGGAGAAACAGTTTAAAGTCTCAGAAGAAAAATATTTCAACAATATCCGTAAATCAGATAGGGATCGATTAAGAAAAACTTGTGAACTCCTTGTTAGTGGAAAAGCAGACAAGGTAAAAGAAGAGTTTTTGATTTACCGGGGAAAGGGTGATCGTGTTCGTTTTGATTGGGTGGAGGTTCAAGCTGTTGTTGAAAAGAGGGATGAACACGGCCAGCCAGTTATATTGACAGGTTCTTCCTTGTTGATTACCGAAAGGAAAAAAATCGAAGAAGAATTATTACGAGCACGGGATAAAGCAGAGGAATCTAATCGTCTAAAATCTGCATTTCTAGCCAATATGAGTCATGAAATCCGGACACCATTGAACGCCATTGTCGGTTTCTCTCAGATTCTTGCAACTACCGATGAAGAAGATGAAAAGAAAGAATTTGTATCCATTATCGAAAACAACAATGCTCTTTTATTACAATTAATTGGTGATATTTTGGATTTGTCCAAAATAGAGGCGGGGACTTTAGAGTTTGTCCGTACAGATGTAGATCTGGATCTTCTGATGAATGAATTGGAGCGTTCTATGCGGTTGAAAGTGCAAGGAACTGTTGAATTGCGTTTCATGGATCATATATTGAATTGCCATTTGAGTGTAGATAAAAATAGGTTGTCGCAAGTATTGATCAATTTATTGGGAAATGCTGCCAAATTCACAAAAGAAGGGCATATTTATTTTGGATACAGGTTACAAAATCAGGATATGCTTGAATTTTATGTTTCTGATACTGGTTGCGGGATACCTCGAGAACAGTTACACAATGTATTTGAACGTTTTGTAAAGTTAAATAGTTTTGTGCCCGGGACAGGATTGGGACTAGCTATTTGTCAGGTGATTGTTGAACGTCTGGGAGGAAAGATTTGGGTTGAATCTGAAGAAGGAAAAGGGACTACTTTTTATTTTACAATTAGGTACCTGTCATGTGAATAAGAAAGTAATTGGGATAATGAGAAATACGGGATTTGAGTAAAGTCTCGTATTTTTTTTGGGGGGGTATCGTTTGGCTAAATTTCAAAAGGTATAGCAAATAGAGAATACCATAGTTCTGATAGAACTATTTTCATTTTGAGTGCAAATATATATATTATTTTTAAATATATCACATTTTAACCTTTCAAATATTTAAAAAATAAAAT
>NZ_QSDP01000207.1:0-2659 GCF_003463685.1 Parabacteroides sp. AM58-2XD | reverse complement strand
ATAAGATGTAAATCCATTTTTGTTTTTCCCAATTTCTAAGTTCCTTATTAGAAAAATTCATTAATAAATCTGTTGTAGCATAATAATCTTCCACCGAAGCAAAAGACAAAATACCATCTTCTCTTACATAATAAGGAGCTTCATCTTGTGATTTTGTTTTTAATACAGATGTTTCATTATTCGCATCATCAAAAACAACCTCTTCATTACATGAAAACAATGTACATGACAATAGACATGCATTAAAAAATACAATAAAACTTTTCATAAACTATAATTCAATATGATTAATTAATAGAAAATTCTCCGAAAACATGATTCTTCCCATCCGTAACAGATAGCGTACACTCTCCTTCTACATCCTTTACTGGTATTGTAACAGAAGAAGATTCATTCGTATGAATAACTTGGTTATACAAAATTTTACCAAATGAATCAGATACTGTTACATGAACATCTCCTAAATCATCTTCAAAGAATAAGGATACATGTTCATTACTGTCTTCCACCCAGGCATGGATAGGTAATTCTATTTCTAATGATCTTTGTGTTTTATCCCATTTACCACCGATATGAATGTTTTTCTTGGCAAACACAGGAACTACTAGTAATATAGTAATAACTAGTATTCCAAAAAGTCTTAAATACTTCATACTTGCAACGTTTTAAAAATTTGCTGCAAACATAGACATTCTTCCCAAACACCCCCTCCTTTTCCCAAAAATACATAGGGACTATCGCCTATTGACAATCAGCTACTTACTACTATACCTTATGGACAACAAACACTATATCTATTTAATAAACACACATTTACAAATACACTCATAAAACGACACTTCACTCCCCACATAACCCAGCTTTTGGCGTATGCGTAACCTACGTTTGCTTATGGACTCCGGATTTATATTTAACAAGACGGCTTCCGAACTTATATCTATGTTCAGAAAAGAAAGATAACAATACTGTATTTCCGCTGGAGTCAACCCATAGGAATTATCAGATATAAACTCATCAAACGAACGATAGGTTTGGTTTATCAAATCCATGAAACTATGCCAATCTCTATTTGTCAATAATGTTTCTTGATTACCGGCAACTACTTTAGCAGACAATTTCATTATCTTTTTCACAATAGTAGCATTCTTTATTTTTTCCTCTTTTAGCAAGTTTATTTCTTTTTCTATACTTAATATATCCCCTTTTAATGCTCCCAATTTAGATTCACTATCCTGTATGGATTCCTGCAAAATAATCTCTTTTTTCTTTTCCTCAAATTCATAAGAAAGAGCGGATATTCTCTCTTCATTTTCTTTAGTTTACTTCTTGTTCATAAAGCATTTTATTTTCTTATTATAATGAAATAAAACAACAATACCCAATAACAAACTAATACTTATAATACCAATAATAATAACAAGTTCAATCAAATTGTTATTGTTAAGTCTGACATTCTCATTCAATAATAATACATGGTTATATCTTTTTTCTGCATCCACTACATCCAAATGAATTGTAGTATTATAAATAGAATCTGCTTTTTCCGCATATTGTTCCAAAATAGATAAAGCAAGTTCTGTATTACCGGACTTTTTCTCTATTTCATATTCTGTATACAAATTAGAAATAGGAGTCAACTGGTTTTTTGTAGGTATTCTTGATTTCTCCAAATATAAACGTGCTTTATCAAAATTTCCAACACACATATATAACTCACTTAAAGCTGAATAGGTAGGTGCTATATCTGATACACTACATTCTAATGACTTTAATAAATAATATTCAGCTTTGTCCCAATTCTTCATCAAACTATATACATTTCCTAATCCATTAGCAATAGAAAACATCGCTCCCGAATCTTGTAAACAAGTAACTATAGAATCCGCCTTCAACAAATAATCCAACGCCAACGAACAAGAATCTTCGAATGCCAGTGTTTGAGCCATAAACTTCAATGCCAGCGCATAACTTCGTTTATTATCTGCTTTCAAAAAATAATCGGCAGATTGGTTATACTTGTCAAAGGTTTCCTGAAAGAATCCTTTCAATTCATATAAATCACCCATATACGAACAAATATATCCGGCTACATTATACTCTTTTACTTTTTCAGCCACATCCAACGCCTGTGTATATGCATCCATCGCTTTCATATATTCCCGGTCTTCCACATACGACCGCCCTAGGAACAGACCGATCTGTGCCTGTTCGTAAGGCGTCCCGTGTTTTTTATACCAAGCGCGCGCTCGCAACAATTGGGAAACGTATGGCATATCCTTAACAACCTTATCGGCAGCTTTCCCGTACAACATACACCAACGCGCCAATAATTTGTCACTCAAATTATCAGCCATAGTAATACTATCCAATAATAGATAAGCACTGTCCGGCTTTATCTCCAACAAAGTTTCAGCTTTATTTATCAGTTGGCGTTCAGTCAATTCATTCTGGCAACTTGTAAAAAATATAATTGAAAAAAATAATAGGCAGAGTATATTTTTCATACAATATCAAATTAAGTACCACAATATTAGTTAATAAAAAAAGAACTACAAAAGAATCTATGATATAAGTTTATTACAACTTGATTTTGTTCTGATAAATAACAACACACAGACTATCCAAAATATCCTATTAATTTTCAATTATTCTGTATACT
>NZ_QSDP01000206.1:0-2735 GCF_003463685.1 Parabacteroides sp. AM58-2XD | reverse complement strand
ATTTAGTTGTTGCAAGTCAGCTTGTTGCTTAGCGTCGTCTTGTTGGTGTTTGTTGTTTGTCCTATAAGTGTCATTTATAGTCTGCTGGTCGTATTCTTCTTGTTTTATCCGGTATGCAGAGTCGATAAACTGGTGGAATTTATCAATTCGATCTCCTTCCTGATAGTATTTTCCCAACATATTCCGTATCAGAAACCTTGCAGCATCTTCTTTCTGTTTATCTCCTTGATAATGTTGTATAACTTTTTCAAGTTGCTGCCGGTTATTTCCTGCGGTTTGTAAGGCTAATTCCATAATTTTCAAAAATCTGTCCCATCTGAATTTATCCGTATATGGGTCTACCGATTTCCATATAATCCATGCTTTCCCGACGATATATTCTTCAGGCAGTAATCCCCAATAACGTGAATCCTGCGAGTTCATGCCTTTGTCGCCTGCCATGAAATAATAGTTTTCTTGGAAACGATATCCGTAGATCGGCTTTCCGTTAAGAAAAGTCATAGAATCTTTGTATTGAAGGCTTTCCTGTTGTTCCCATTCGATCAGTTTTTTATATAACCGGAAGTTTGTACGATCTAAAGTAACGGAATCGCCTTTTGCCGGTATATAGAGCGGTCCGAAATCCTTGATGTTCCAACCAATGATGCTGTCGAATGGGAAACTCTGGAATATACCGTCTTGAAATTTCTCAGTTGCTGCTATTCCTTTTTGTGACTCCATATTGCCGAGAGGCGTTTGTACGCCTTCCACATGAAAGAATCCGTTTCGGATGAATAGGGTATCTCCCGGTATTCCGACACACCGTTTGATGTAATATTTGAGTATATGCATTTCAATTTTATCCCAACTGTTGGGATGCGGAAAATTGAAAACCAGAATATCATTGCGTTTTATCTTATTGAAACCTGGAATGCGATAAATATCTGTCTGTTCGTTTCTCATGGAGGCAAACAGGTTGAATAAGCGAGGTCCAACGGTCGGTTTCCAGACAAGTATATTGTCTCCTGTAATTAATCCCGGTTCCATCGAATCGCTGGGGATTTTGAAAGAGGCAAAGATAAATACCTGTAAAACAAACCATAGAGTAACTGTCATACATAGCCAGAAGATTATATTGATGGCTTTGTTGATCAGGTTGTGTATTTTTCTATTCTCTTTCATCGAATTAATAGCTTTTTATACTGTCGTTTTCAATAAAAAATATCCGTTGGTTAACGATCCTTTCCGGAATAGTGAACCATAATAATGCATTAGCAGGTATTTGATCGTATGTTTGTGTCGTATCAGTTGAACTTGCATATTCTAACGGGATAAAACGTTCTTTCTCTGTATCCCAAAAGTGTAATGTATGTTCCTGATCCAGTTTTTTCTTACGCTTATTCAATGTGAATGTTTGTTTATGCTCTTTTTGAGGGATAAATTTACGAATATTTCCATCTTTATCCGTATAAAAAGGAGCAGTAATATTTCGTAATTTATTTCCATCCGGTGAATCGGCAACCATAAATATATTATCTCCAACAACGTTTTCGAAAAAACAAACGGTATCTTTTCTATGTCCGATCGCTATCGGGCACCATTCATAATAGTTATAAGTACATAAATAGACTTGATTTGATTTTCCTTTTTTTCCGTTGTTTTTGTCGACAGAAACCTTTATCAATGTCGTTTTATCCAGATATTCATTAGTAACATCATAGATTAGAGGACTTTTTAGAGTCGTAACATATCCGTCGTCTTTTTTATCTATTATAGAAAAGTCAGGATCAAAACGTGAACGATATACTTTAGCCGGTCGTCTATGTCTGACTTCTGAGAAAGAGCGGGCATGTGTGTCGGGTTGATCTTCTCCCGGTCCGAAGCTGTAGAATTTTCCATTGTCTAAAACTACGCACCAGCTATGGCCCAAGTCCATTTTAGTCCAGGTCGTTTGTTCTACTGTAACCGGAATGCCGCAAGCTCTCATTATAAAAGTACCCAGATTGCATAATCCTTCGCATTGGCTGATTCTGGAACGGTAGGTTTCGTCAATGGTCGGATAGAGTGGAAGACCAGTCTGTCCATATTTCATAATGCCTTTCAGATGCTCATTAAGTACGAAGCATGCCTCTAAGGGAGTTTTTACTTTCGCTGAATCCAGTATGGGAACGAAACGTTCCATAATTTCTCTTCTCAAATGAGAAACCTCTTCACATTGTGCGCGGTAGGGGAGGATGTATTTACAGAAATCATTGAATGAAACATTTTTTGCCATGGCTTTTGCCAGACAGTAAAAGCCAGTTCTATGTTATCAATAAGAAAGTGACTGTCAAGTGTCGATATATCGTATTTGTTATATGTTTTGATTTTGTATCCTCTTCTTGTTAATGAGTCACAGTGACTTTTTACGGATTGAAATCCGTCGAAATTTACAACGTCCGGTCGATATCGTTCTTTTTCGGAAGAAGTATAATATTGTTCCTGTGTGAAATGATAGGACATATTCTCAATCAGGAAACGAGCAGCAGCGAGTTTTGTTGAATCCTTTTCATAATGGCTAAATACTTTTTCAAGTTCTTGCCGGTTTTCTTGGGCATTCTCGAGAGCTTGTTCCATTTTTTTATCATGCTGCGTAGTACAAGCTATTAGAAAAACAACTAATAAGATGTTTATACCTTTTGTAAAAAGATTTTTCATCAACAATCCCCTATTTACTTTATTTCTCAGATTGTCGGCATATGTGTTTGTTTATTTAT
>NZ_QSDP01000205.1:0-2748 GCF_003463685.1 Parabacteroides sp. AM58-2XD | reverse complement strand
AGGTTGCTCCTCAGCAGAGCCTACTTCCTCTTAACATCCTGATACAAAGATAAATTATAAAAGTTAATTAATAATGAATTATCCAACTTTGTTTGGATTTTAAATGGAAAAATAATATGAAACGTCGTAATTTTCTTGAATGTTGTATGCTCTCCCTGGTTGCGGCAGCGGCAAAAGCTAAAGGAGTTGGTCTTGAAACGGAAGCATCAGGCTCCGGGCGGTTGAAGTTTGGTGTCATATCGGATATTCATCCGGATATAATGCATGACGGGGAACATCGGTTACAGGTCTTTTTGGAGGCTGCGGCTAAAAATAAGGTCGATTTTATTATTGAACTGGGTGACTTCTGTTTTGCAAAAGAGGCTAATGTTCCTTTCCGGGATTTGTGGGATAAGTTTCCGGGAGATAAATATCATGTTTTAGGTAATCATGATATGGATATTTGTACCAAGGAAGAGTATATGGAATTTGTCGGGATGAAGAGCCGTTACTATTCTTTTGATAAAGGGGATTTCCATTTCATTGTGCTTGATCCGAACAATCTGTTTGTCGACGGGAAGTATATCCCTTATAAGAATGGAAATTTCTATGTCGATACGAGTCAGCGTGAACATCTGGACCCGGAGCAGGTCGAATGGTTGAAAAAGGATCTGGCGTCGACGGATAAACGGTGTATCCTTTTCTCTCATGAATGTTTTGAGAATACGGTACAGAACAGGGAACTGGTGCGGGGAATCCTGGAGGCGGAAAATGAGCGATGCGGTTTTAAGAAAGTGATAGCAGCATTCAGCGGACACGATCATACGAATTATACCAAAGAGATCAACGGCATTACCTATATCCAGATCAACAGTGCTTCCAACCAATGGGTGGGAGAGAAGTATGCCTGTCCGGAACGTTTCAGCGAAGAGATAAACAAGCAAAAGCCGTCTCTGAAATATACCGTTCCGTACAAAGATTCTCTTTATGCAATCGTAACACTTGATTCAAAAAGCCTGAAGATGAAAGGACGTGAAAGTTCATTTATCCCTCCGACTCCCACGGATATAGGAATACCGGACACCATGTATCCTTTCCCACTGGTACCCTGGATAAAGGATTTTGATTTGCGGTTCTGATTATTGAGGATGTTTAAAGTAAATAGCGTAAGGTATCGGGATTCCTTCGCGTATCCCATACCAATGCTATTCGGATATACTTCTTTTGATTACCATGATTGCATTTCTTTATCCAATTCATCGGATGTGATACATAAACCTTCCGAATCTTCTTTTTCTGCTTTCGACATGAATTCTTTTAATAAAGAAGAAGGCATTGTATAAGTTGTTTCTCCCTTCAACCTGTGTACAAATTCCTTTATTTCGCATATTAAGAGTGCTTTTCTTGCTTCTATTTCCATTGTTGTCATATTAACTCCTTTCGATAAATATTTGTACCATACAAAGGTAGCAAACTTTAGTTATATGGTTGTCTCCTTTAGTATTTTACTAAGTTGTTTAACACCCTCCGAAGCTCCGGCTTTGATAAAGTGAATATCATTCCGGTAGGTGTTTACGTCTTTCGGGTCTATCAGATAGATCGGTTGGCCGCGGCGTACGTAATTCAGTAATCCGGCAGCCGGATAGACGTTGAGAGAGGTGCCGATGATGACGAAAATGTCGCATGATTCTACCATACGCATGGCCGGGTCGATCATTGGAACCGCTTCACCGAACCAGACAATGAACGGACGAAGCTGTACACCGTGCGGGTCTTTGTCTCCGATATGGATATCCGGATTCTCGGGTGACAGGTCGTAAGTCGTATTCAGGTCGCGGACGGAACAAGATTTCATCAGTTCGCCGTGCAAATGGATCACATCGCTGCTTCCTGCCTGTTCATGCAGGTTATCGATATTTTGTGTAATGATATGAACGTCAAAGTCCTTTTCCAATTCAGCCAGTCCGATATGTCCTGCGTTGGGCTTGGTGTTGAGCAATTCCCTGCGTCGCTGGTTGTAGAAGTTGAGGACCAGTTCTGGGTTGGCAGCAAAGCCTTCGGGGGTTGCTACATCTTCCACCCGGTATTTTTCCCAAAGACCGTCGGAGTCACGAAAGGTCGAAATGCCACTTTCGGCGCTCATGCCGGCGCCGGTCAGTACGACTAATTTCTTTTTCATAAGGCTATTGTGTTTTAAGTTTAGCAAAGATAGGTAAATAATAAGAGATATTGTTATGAATTAGAAACAAATATCCCCGGTGTTTTTGTGGCATCGGTTGTTTTTTCGGGAGTAAAGCGAGGTGTTATTATTTGTATAAATTACATAGTTCTGCTGGAACTAGGATGAATAAAACGTTGCAAATATATAAACAAATACAATACAAACAAATTTTAACCTGGGTTTTGCAATTTATTTAATAAATACCAAAATGTATTATCAAACTACGACCTTAATGGGGAGATGTTATTGAAATTATTCACTCGTGCATCCCTATATATGCCTTAAAAATCCTAGTTCCAGCAGAACTCTGTTGCTTTTTGTTCTTGTAAAATTGATTGATAAAAATTTATTACTGGTTAGGGTGTGATAATATCAAGTTTGATGTGATGATATTTTTAGATCTAAAATGTTGATAAATGAACAATTAATTATTTAAATTCATTACTGTCCCGTAAAAGTGGATAAATAGTTCTTTGAAATAATTGAAATATAGTCTATTAGATACTACTTTTTAGGCGCGACGATTTGAAATCATACCTTTGAGGTCA